>DAOVHN010000130.1 GCA_030671915.1 Pseudomonadota bacterium | reverse complement strand
GGCGGTGTGGTCGCGACCTTGATGTCCAATCTGGGGTTCGAGCGCCATCTTGGCGGCATGGGGCTGGAACTGGTCCGCACCGCCGTGGGCGACCGTTATGTCTTCGAAAAAAGGCGCGCCGGGAATTACAATCTGGGCGGCGAGCAGTCCGGCCATATCATCATGTCGGACTACGGCACCACCGGTGACGGGCTGATCGCAGCGCTCCAGGTTCTGGCCGCGCTGGTTACGCGCAACGCAGCCGCCAGCGAAGTCTGCCGTGTCTTCGAAACCTTGCCGCAACTGCTGCGCAACGTGCGGTTTGGCGGCGGCGCTCCGCTGGACGAAAGGCTGGTTCAGGAAGCGATCGCCGAGGGCGAATCCGCTCTGGGGGCCGGCGGGCGCCTGGTGATACGCAAGTCCGGTACGGAACCGGTAATCCGGGTGATGGCGCAAGGCGACGACGAAACTCTGGTCGGCAATGTGGTTGCCGACATCGTTGGCGCAATCGAACATGTGGGCGGCCAGTGACGGGCATGCATGAAAAGGCGCCGCTGGGTGAGATGGCGGGCCATGGGACCAGGGTCGATGGCCGCGTTCTGGTGGTCGCCGGTTCGGATTCCGGCGGCGGTGCGGGCATTCAGGCCGACATCAAGACGATTACCGCGCTGGGCGGTTATGCGATGACGGCGGTCACCGCGCTGACCGCGCAGAATACCGAGGGTGTGAACGGCATTGTCGAAACCACCGGCGGGTTCGTCGCTAAGCAAATGCGGCTGGCGCTGAAGGATATCGGCGCCGACGTTATCAAGATCGGCATGGTTCCCAACGAGGAAACCATCGAATCAGTGCATTACACCTACAGGGAATTCGCACCGGAAATACCCATCGTGCTGGACCCGGTGATGATGGCCAAGGGCGGCCATCCACTGATCGACCGCGAGGCGATTCATCTGGTCCGGCAGCACTTCCTGCTGCACGCCCATATCGCCACGCCCAACATCGCTGAAGTCGAGGTGTTGACGGGCATGGAAATCCGTTCACTCAACGACATGAAACATGCTGCCGAGATCATGATCACGCTGGGTTGCCAGTCGGTATTGGTGAAGGGCGGCCATTTCGAGGGTGACACGCTATATGACGTGCTGTTTTCGGAAGACGGGCTCGAGGTTTTCGAGGATACCCGCATCGACACGCCGCACACGCACGGGACCGGTTGCACGCTGGCCTCGGCAATCGCGGTTGGGCTGGCCCAGAAGATGACCCTGCGCGATGCTGTGGTGCGCGCGCGAGCCTATGTGCGCGAAGCTATTCTGACAGCGCCGGGCTTCGGCAAGGGACACGGGCCGTTGAACCATGTCCATACGGTGGCGCCCTACCACCCGGAAAAATAATCCAGTCAGACGATCGGATCGGCGGCCGGCGGGGCGGACTTCAACAATCCAGCGATAATACCAAGCCCCTCGCGAATTCTCTCCTGGTCGCTTTCCGCGCTGATGCACAGCCTTATGGCTTGCCTGGCGGTCGCGTTCTCTTCGACGGCGAAGACGCTGCCAGGCGTGATGGCGACGCCACGCGCCAGTGCTTCGGCCGCAAAGGTCTCCCCTGTCCACACGGGCGGAAGCCCCATCCAGATATGAGTTCCGTAGGAGTGCGAGAGCCTGATGGCCTCGCCTAGTATCTCAGCGGCCATCTTTTGGCGCGCGACGGCCTTCTGGCGCTGGTGACTGGCCGCTGCCTCGGCCGCACCTGACAGGATCAGTTCCGCGGCGATCTCGATGTTCAGGGGCGATGGCATTAGTGCCGTGGCCCGGATCGCGGCCGCCAATTTGGGGACCAAAGCCGCCGGCGCCGAGATAAAGCCAGCGCGCAGGATCGGGGCCACCGGTTTGGAGAGGCTGGTCACATAGATACCCAGCTCCGGCGCGAATGTGCTGATCGGGGGCGGTGCGTTTTCGACCATGTAACCGAACACATCGTCCTCGATGATATAGACGCCGTGGCGGGTCGCGATTTCGGCGATGGCGCGCCGGCGCTCTTCCGGCAAAACCGATGCCGTCGGGTTGTGCAACGTCGGCACGGTATAGAACAGCCGGGGGGCAGTGTTGCGGCAGGCGGCCTCGAAGGCGTCGGGCAGGATGCCCTGGTCGTCGATCGCCACCGGCGCCACCTTCAGCCCCAGCATTTCCGCCATCTGCCGCGCGCCCGGCCATGTCAGCGATTCGGCCAGAATCGTATCTCCATGTTTGGCGAGCGCCATGAAGGCGACGCTGAGTCCATGCTGGCAGCCGTTGACGATCAGGATCGAATCTTCGTCGCGCTCCATGCCAAATCGCCGTAGCCAGTCACGGGCCGCAACACGATGCCGCCGCAACCCGTTGGCGGACAGGTATCCGTTGATGGCGTCCAGGCGCCGGGGATCGGCCAGGCGCTGCATCGCCTGCGCCAGTAGTTCGTTTACCCAGGGGTCGGCCGGAAAATTCTGGTTCATCACGATCGGGCCGGACGATTTTTCCGAATCGGCGTCGGGCCGGTCGAAGGCCGTCATGGGTAAGTCGAAGGCCGCTTCGCGCCCGGGGCCGGCCGGGTGGTCGCGTTCCGGCAGAACATAGGTGCCCCGGCCAACTTCGCCCGCGATGCGCCCCTGGGCCTGCGCCAGCGCATAGGCGCGGGTGACGGTGCCCACGGTGATGCCCAGCCTCCAGGCGAGGTCGCGGTGGGTCGGCAGGCGCTCGCCTTCGGTCAGTTCACCCGAAGCGATGGCCTCGGTGATCGCGCCCGCCAGGGCCTGGTATTTGGGGCCTTTACGGCCCGATAGGTCCGGTGTCCAGATTGTCATGGTGACAATATTCCAATTGACTCTATTGTCTCTTTATACAAACCTGATTGTCCTGCATGACAATGGGGGTGACGGTAGATTGTATCGATACAATATGCCGCCGTTCCCGTCAAGCGGTGGATTGATGCCAGAGGAGAGCGAAATGGCTTGGACAAGCAGGGTTGGGAAAAGCATCCCCGTCTGGGGATTGTCCTTTCGTGATTTAACTGCATGCATTTGCCTGTGGCAGCAGCGGGCACGAAGCCGGCGCGAGTTGCTATGGCTGGACGAGCGGCAGCTACAGGATATCGGGATCGACCGGCAGGCGGCAGTGGAAGAGGCGCACAAGCCTTTCTGGCGCTAGCAGATTATAGATGATACGGAGAAAGCGATGAGAGAGAAAGAAGACAAGATTTATGTCGTAGACGCCTTTGTGGGTGAGGGATTGGCCGGCAATCCGGCAGCCGTCTGTCCGCGCGGGGACTGGCTGGCCGATGAGGTGATGCAGTCCGTCGCTCGTGAAATGGCGCTGTCAGAGACCGCTTTTTTCGCACCGGTGGACGACGGATATCTGTTGCGCTGGTTTACGCCGGCGACGGAGGTCGATCTCTGCGGGCATGCAACTCTGTCCTCTGCCGCGGTGTATTTTACCTACCTGGATCCCGGTGCGTCGGCGGTGCGATTCCAAACGTTGAAAGCCGGAGTCCTGACGGTGACCCGCAACGGTGACCTGCTGGAACTGGATTTCCCCGCCCGCCCGGCTGGCCCGGGCAGTCCGGACGGCCTTGCCGCCGCATTGGGTGCGACGCCAGCCGATATACTGCGCATCCCCGGCGCCACCTGCATGGCGGTGTTCGACAGCGAGGACGCCGTTCGCGGCCTGACGCCTGACATGGCGCTGCTTTCGGCGCTTGAGGACCGGATGATCATCGCCACTGCGCCCGGCGAACAGGCGGACTTCATGTCGCGATGCTTCGCGCCGCGCGCGGGTATTGACGAAGATCCGGTCACCGGCAGCGCCCATACCACGCTGGTCCCTTACTGGTCCACTCGGCTGGGCAAGGCCGAACTTCGCGCGGTCCAGGCCTCGGCGCGGGGCGGGGAACTGTTCTGCACGGATCGGGGCGACCGTGTCGCCATAGCGGGCCGGGCGGCGATCCGTAGCGCCGGAACGCTCGACCTCGCCGGTGCATTACCCCGGGCTGAACTGATCGACGCATGAGCGTACGGGCCGCCGCCCTTGGTCCCTGGGCGGTCGGCATGGTGGCGATCGTAATCTGGGGCGCGACCCCCGCGGCCACGAAATACGCGGTTGCCGATATCGATGCGCTTACCGTGGGCATGCTGCGCACGGGGTTGGCGGGGCTGGCGATAACCCCGGCCGTATTGCTGCTTCGCCTGCCGCTGCCCCGTGACGGGGCCGGTTGGCGGCTGTTGCTGATATCGACGGCTTCCGGCTTTATCGTCTTTCCGCTGCTGTTCAGCCTGGCGCTGGCCCATACCTCGACGGCGCACGCGGCGATGTTACTGGCCTTCGCGCCGATCCTGACCGGTCTGATCGGGGCCGCGGTGGAACGCCGCCGGCCGGGCCGCATGTGGTGGGGTGGCGTGGCCGTGGCGCTGGCGGGGGTGGCTGCGCTGATCCTGTTGCGCGGACAGGACAGCGGCGAGGCGACGTTGCGTGGCGATCTACTGGCGTTTGGCGCATGCCTGACGGTCGCTGGCGGCTACGTCGCCGGCAGCCGCCTGTCGCCGAGCATTGGCGCCTGGAGCGCCACCGCTTGGGGCGCAGTCCTGGGAGGCGTGGTCCTGTTTCCCGTTCTGGCTGTCCAATTCATGACCGGCGGTTGGCCCGACGCGGGCTGGGTGGCCTGGATGTCGACCGGTTGGCTGGCGCTGTTTTCCTCGCTGCTGGCCTATGTCGCCTGGTACCGGGCGCTGGCCGGCGGCGGCGTCGCACGAATATCGACATTGCAGTTCCTGCAGCCGACCGTCACACTGGTGCTCGCCGTGGTCCTGTTCGCCGAGGCCATGACGCCGGCGCTGCTGTTGTCGGGCGCGGCAATTCTGATTGGCGTCGCCATGGCGCGGCGCGGCTGAAGCTTGGTATTGTGTCCACTTCAACAGGGAAGAGACCGGCATGGACGCCACGATGCAAGATAAACTGGAACTGCCGCGCCTGGCCGGGATCGAACGGGCGCACGAACAGCTCGCCCCCTATATGGAGGACACGCCGCTGGTGCGCTGCGAGCTGTTGTCCCGGGCGCTGGGGGCCGATGTCTGGATCAAGAACGAAACCGTCACGCCGATCGCCAGCTTCAAACTGCGCGGCGCGCTGACACATCTGCTGCGTGCCAGGGACCTGCGTGGCGCGGTCACATCCTCGACCGGCAATCATGGGCAGGGCGTGGCCTACGGCGCGCGCCTGCTGGGTGTGCCGTCGCATATCTTCCTGCCTGAGGTGAACAACCCCGTGAAGCGCGCGATGATCCGCGCCTTCGGTGGCACATTGCATGAGGCCGGCATCGACATCGACGCCGCCAAGGATGCAGCCCGCGATTTCGCCGCCGAAAACGGCCTGGAATTCGTTGATGACGGCGAGAGCCTTGATATGATGGAAGGGGCCGGCACGACCGGGCTGGAATGCGCGCGCAGTCTTGAGAGGATCGACTGGTTCTTCGTGCCGATGGGAGCTGCGACACTGTTCACCGGTGCGGCCGCTGCGGTCAAGGCGCTGCAGCCTGGCTGCAAATGCGTGGCGGTCCAGGCAAAGGGCGCGCCGGCGATGGTGGAAAGCTTCCATGCGCGCAAGTCGGTCCAGGCGGCGATCGATACCGTGGCCGACGGCCTGGCCTGCCGGATCCCGGCGGAACGCGCGCTGCAGGGGTTGATCGCGCTGGGCGACGATGCGATGACCGTCTCGGACGAGACCATGCTGGCCGCGATCCGCACCATCGCCGAATGCGCCCATGTGCTGGTGGAGCCCGCGGGCGCGGCGGCGCTGGCCGGCGCCTGGGTGCGCCGGGATGCAATTCGTGGCAAGCGGGTGGTGCTGCTGCTGACCGGCGCCAATGTGCCGCGCGACGTGCTGCAAAAGGCGCTGGAGGGCGAGGCCCTGTTCACGCTGGAGGAAGCAGCGGCCGCAGGAGGGGGATAAGTGCATGACGGTAAAGTGGAATATCGAAAACGACCTTGCGGCCGACGAGTTCATCGATGTGCTGTTGCGTTCGGGCCTGGCCGCGCGCCGCCCGGTGGACGAGCGCGGACGGGTCGCGACCATGCTGGAAAACAGCAACCTCATCGTCACCGCGCGCGACGGGGACGGGCAACTGGTCGGCGTGTCGCGCTGCATCACCGACTACGCCTATTGCTGTTATTGTTCCGACCTCGCGGTTGACCGCAAGTGGCAGGGCGAGGGAATGGGCCGGGAACTGGTCCGCCGCAGCCGCGAGGCCGCCGGCGACGGCGCCACATTCCTCCTGTTGTCGGCCCCCGGCGTCGAGGATTATTACCTGCATACGGGCTTCGAGAAATTCGAAACCTGCTACGGCATTCGCCGCAAAGGTTGAGGTTTCAGTACAAGGTCAGCGGAATAAGCAGGCCCGCATTTTCTTGCCTATCGGTTACTCGAACAGGATGCTGACCTCGGGTTCGATTTCCATTTTCAGGCCCGGGATAAGCCTCATCATTTCCTTCATGTCGGCGACGCTCTGGTCGCTGTTCGAGGCCATTGCCGTCATGGCTTCCTCGCTGTCCAGGAATTCCGCGAAGGCGATTTCGATCAGGGTCACGCGGTTGCCGTTCAGATGGGTGGCGTTGCTGTCGATGACCTCGCCCGCGACTTCCACATGCATCGACATGCGCATGTCCTTGAAGGCCATCTTCATCATCTCCATTGCCGCTTCCTGTTGTTCGGGTGATTCCTCGGCGGCGGTTTCCTCGACCGAAAATTCCTCGGTGGTCTCCACGGTCTCAGGCTCGTTTTGATCGACCGGCCAGTGGATCACGAGTTGGGCGGGGTAGCCGGGCTGCATGGTGAATGTGGTGAAGTCGCCTTCCTCTGCTTCGCCTTCCATACCCCCGCCGCCGGGCATTTTCTCGCCAGGGTCCTTGCCAACACCGATTTTATTGATGTCGGTAAAGGCATAGCTGGTCTCGTGACCCTTACCGAATTCGGTCTCTACGTCTTTGACCGAGACAAAGGTC
>DAOVHN010000745.1 GCA_030671915.1 Pseudomonadota bacterium | reverse complement strand
GCCCATACTCTTCTTGCCCATTTCCATCGCCTGCTTGGGCAGAGGGCCTTTGTAGGTGGCGCCGCCCGGCTTCGATTCCGCTTCCGCCGCAAGGTGCGCCGGCGCGGCACAGGCAACTTCCTCGCCATGCTTCATGCCTTCCGCCATGCCTTCGTCCTGGCCGCCGGAAGGCATGCCCGGCATGTTTGTCACAAGCTGCTCTTGGTGTTTTGTTTCGTCGGCCGCGGCCTGGCCCGACAACGCAGTAATCGCGGCGACAACGGCCGCAAATATGAATGACTTCATCGGTCTGTCTCCCTCTTACAGTTTCGGTTCCCGCATTTTTTCGAAACCTGGTCTGTTCGCGGCGGAATGGCGACAGCCTCCGTCGCAATGGGCGCGGAGGTCCGGATCAGTCGTTACGTGGACGCCTCCACGGCCTTACAGCTATAGCCGCCGGCCGATCCGCCATTTCCCAGGATCGGCAATTCCGGATTTTATTCCCCAGTTGACGATAAGGTTAATACGAATGCTGCTGGCGGGCAAGCCGGTCGGGCCACCCATTTTACACCAAGGGTTTTAGCGGCACGAAGCGCCTCACCCCTCACCATGCCCCGGCCGCGACCGCCTGATCGCCCGGCTAAGGATAATCACCGGAATGATCCCCGCCAGCACTATCGTCAGCGCGGGTAGCGCCGCCTCAGCGATGCGTTCCTCGCTGGCGTATTCATACGCCCTCGTCGCCAGGGTCTGGAAATTGAAGGGACGGAGCAGGATGGTGGCGGGGAGTTCCTTCAGGACCTCGACGAAGACCAGGATGGCGCCGGCCAGCACGCCGCCCCTTATCAGCGGCAGGTGGACGCGGGTCAGCGTGCCCCATTTGCCCTCGCCAAGGGTGCGGGCGGCGGCGTCCATGTTGGGGGTGACGCGAACCAGCGCCGATTCCACCGCGCCGTTGGCCAGCGCCATGAAGCGCACAGTGTAGGCGAAGATGAGGGCGGCCACCGTGCCGCTGAGGATAAGGCCGGTGGAGATGCCGAAGGCAGCCTGCATCGCGCCGTCGATGGCGTGATCGAGGCGGGCCAGCGGCGGCACCGCGCCAACCGCCAGCACCGAACCCGGAATGGCGTAGCCGATGCTGGCAAAACGGTTGAGCCCGGCTAGCAGCCGACCGCCGGATAGCCGCACCCCGTAGGCGAGGAAGATCGCCGCACCGATACAGACGGCGGCGGCCAGGGTGGAGAGCATCAGGCTATTGCCGAGATCCTCGATAAAGCGCGTATCCAGCCCGCGCGCCAGGTTGGCCAGCGCGTGGCCGCCCAGCACCCATGCGGGAAGCGCAAAGCCCAGCGCGATCGGCGCCGTGCAGGCGGCGACGGCCGCCCACTTGCGCCAGCCCGCCAGCTCGTAGCCAGGCAGGGCGCGGTAGCGCGTGGTGGTCTGGTGATAGCGCTGGTAACGGCGCGAACGGCGTTCGATCCATATCAGCGCCAGGACCAGCAAGGTCAGGGTCGCGGCCATCTGCGCCGCCGCCGACTCGTTCACGTCCAGCCAGACGCGGTAGATGCCGGTGGTGAAGGTATCGACGGCGAAATACTGCACCGTGCCGAAATCGG
>DAOVHN010000526.1 GCA_030671915.1 Pseudomonadota bacterium | reverse complement strand
GCGACACGACGGTCGTAACCGTCAAAAAACCGCCCAAGACGAGTGACGGAGGAGGCACGGGCGGCTGCAATCCCAAGAGCCCGAAATGCACTAGCCCGGGCTGAACGCCGGAAACACGCTAAAACCGCCGGCGGTAGCCTAGCGCGACGAAGTTGGAGCCGCCGTCGTCTGTGCCGTAGAGGCCGTAGGCGGACGAGCGGTGGTGCAGGCGCAGGACGAATTCATGGGCGGGGTTGGCCTTCGTAGAAAAGGCGGCCTCAATGCCCAGGAACTGCAGGAACCTATCGGTCGGCGGGTCGACGCGCTCTTCCATGCGGGGCAGGCTGGAGGCCAGGGAAACGCCGGTCGAGACCGCGAAACTGCCATTCCAGAACGGGTCCGTCCAGCGCAGGCCGAGGACGAGGTCGCCCTCCCAGTGCCGCTGCTCGCCGAAATGCCGGACCGCAATGCCCTCGACCTCCCAGGCGAAGTCCTCGCCCATGCGGCCGATCTCGCGCGTCAGGCCGGCCCCGACGAACCAGGTATTCTCGAAATTCGAGGCGATGCCCGGAACGTCCTCGATATTGCCGTCGGTGCCCCAGGCGCCCCAGAAGGTCACGGCCCAGGGGCCGGGCTCGGCCGTAGCGCTTTCCTGGGCGGCGACCGGAGCCGCCAGCCATATCAGGAACAGGCCTGTCAGGAGCGGCCGCATGCCCCACCTCTCAATCTGTCAAAGTCGCCCGTGCACCGCGTTGAGGAATACCGCCTCCATGTCGGCGGCGTTCATCGGGCGCGGGTTGCCGCCGGTCGACGGGTCGGATTCCGCCAGCTTGCCGACATCGCCGGCGCGGTCCTCGGGCACGTCCATATGCGCCAGCGTGTCGGGTATGCCTAGGTCGGCGCGGAACTGCATGACCCATTCCAGCACCGCGCCGTAGCTGACATCCTTCAGCCCCAGCACGCGGCACACGAGATCCATCCGCCCCTCGATGGCCGGGCGGTTGAATTGCATCACATAGGGCAGCAGCACCGCGTTGGTGAGGCCATGATGGGTGTCGTACATGGCGCCCACCGCATGGGCGATGGAATGCACCCCGCCCAGCCCCTTCTGGAACGCGGTCGCCCCCATCGAGGCCGCGACCAGCATATGGGTCCGCGCCTCGACATCGCCGCCATTATGATAGGCGCGGGGCAGGAATTCCTTGATCAGCCGCATGCCCTCCAGCGCGATGCCCTCGGCCATCGGGTGATAGCCGGGCGCGCAGTAGGCCTCGAAGCAATGAACGAAGGCGTCGATGCCGGTGGCCGCCGTGATATGCGGCGGCAGGCCGACGGTGAGTTCCGGGTCCGAGATCACCACGCCCGGCAGCATCAGGGGGTGGAAGATGATCTTCTTCTCATGGGTCTGTTCGTTGGTGATGACGCTGGCGCGCCCGACCTCGGAACCGGTGCCGGCCGTCGTCGGCACCGCGACGATCGGGGCCACGCCCTCTTCCCGGACACGGGTCCAGTTGTCGCCGACATCCTCGAAATCCCAGATCGGCCGGTCCTGCCCGGCCATCAGCGCCACCGCCTTGGCCGCATCCAGCCCGCTGCCGCCGCCGAACGCGATGACCCCGTCATGGCCGCCGTCGCGATAGGCGCGCACGCCATCCTCGACATTGCGCCCGATAGGGTTGCCCTTGATGTCGCTGAACAGGCCGGTCGGCAGGCCCGCCGCCTCGTTGGCCGCGACGGCGTCGGCGATCATCGGCAGCGCCGCAATGCCCGGGTCGGTAATCAGCAGCGGCCGCGCCATGCCCTGCGACCGGCAGGCATCGGCCAGCTCGGCAATGCGCCCCGGTCCGACGATCATCTTCGTAGGGTAGTTCCAGTTGCCGGAAACGGTGGCGGGATCGAATGTCATTGCAGCACTCCCTGTTGGTAGCCGTCAGCCATCAGCTTTCAGCCAAGGGCCAATAAACATAAAGACCGATAGCTGACCGCTGATAGCTGACGGCTATCATCTATACCGCCACCCGCAGGTGGTAGCTCTTCGGCCGAGTCAGATGTTCGTAGCCGACGACCGACAATGTGCAGCCGCGCCCCGAATTCTTCACGCCCGTCCAGGCCAGCGCCGGGTCGAGATAGTCGCAGCGGTTCATGAACCAGGTGCCGGTCTCGACGCGATCGCCCACCGCGATGGCCGCGTCGGCGTCGGCGGTCCAGACCGAGGCGGTCAACCCGAACTCGCTGTCGTTCATCAGCGCCACGGCTTCGTCGTCGGAGGCCACCTTCATAATGCCGATGACGGGGCCGAAGCTTTCCTCGGTCATCACCCGCATGGAATGGTCTACATCGACCAGCACCCGCGGCGCCATATAAGGCGTGCCGGGCTTGTCCGCCGGGAATTCCGACGGGTCGATCAGCGAGCGTGCGCCGGCCTTGACCGCGTCGGCCACCTGGCCGCGCACGAAATCCGCGGCGCTGGCGCGCACCATCGGGCCGAGATTGGTGTCAGCCTCCATCGGGTTGCCGAGCTTGTATTTGGCCGTCAGGTCCACGAAGCCCTCGACGAAGGCGTCATACAGGCTCTCATGCACATAGATGCGCTCGATGCCGCAGCAGGACTGGCCGGAATTGAAGAAGGC
>DAOVHN010000188.1 GCA_030671915.1 Pseudomonadota bacterium | reverse complement strand
GGATTCGCGCTAACGGCTGATTGCCATCGTGACGAGCGCGGCGGCCAAGGGCGCCAGGAACATCACCAGCAGGGCGCCGACGATGCCCAGCGGGCTGTTGCGCCGGCCGCCGAAGAATAATGCGAAATTGGCCAGCATCCCGATGGCGCCGGCGATGGTCGCCGTAATGGTCATGGTCAAGGTGTCGCGGTTCCTGACATGGGCCAGCTCATGCGCCATCACGCCGCTGACTTCCACGGCGGTCAGGTTGCGCAGCAGGCCGGTGGTCGCGGCGACCGAGGCGTTCTCCGGATTGCGGCCGGTGGCGAAGGCGTTCGGCTGGTCGTTCTCGATGATATGGACCTTCGGCATCGGCAGGCCGGCGTTGCGGGCCAATTGCGCGACGACGCCATGCAGTGAATGGTCCGGCCCGACTTCGCGCGCGCGATACATGCGCAGCACTATCCTGTCGGATTTCCACCAGGCGAAGAGGTTCATGCCGGCGGCGATGGCGAGCGCGATGAACATCCCGCCCGTGCCTCCCAGCAGCCAGCCGCAGCCCATGAAAAGCGCGGTCATTGCGGCCAGCAGTATTCCGGTCCTGAAATAATTCACGGTCCCTGTCCCCGATGGGTCATGCAACAAGCGATAAATAAGGTTCCGCCACGCGCCTTTAAAGACTTGGCGATGCGCGTAGGATGCGGCATATCTCAGACATGGCGAAGAAGGAAGAACAGGCCGAATCCGAGGTCAAGGGGATCGACTCGCGCCGCAAGGCCGAGATGGTCGCCGAGGAAGCCGGCCGCAGGGCGCGCGCCGAAGCTGCCGCCCGTGGCGAGAAACCCGCGGAGGCCGGTGGCCCCGAAGGGCTGGAGCCGACCCGCTACGGCGACTGGGAAAAAGCCGGGCGCTGCAGCGACTTCTAGCGCAGCGTCCAGGCCGGGACGACCTCAAAAAAACTAATCGTTATGGAATTCGGGCCGGAAGGGCCGGGCCAAGACCTCGGCGATGGTGGCGCCGACATCCGCGCCCTCGTTGACGATGCGGTTCACGGCCTGCGAGATCGGCATGTCCACTTCATGCCGCGCCGCCAGTTCCACGACGGAAGCGGCGGTCGCGACGCCTTCGGTGACCGCGCGGCGCTCGCCCAGGATGTCCTGGAGCGGCCGGCCCTCGCCAAGCGCCAGGCCCAGGGTCATGTTGCGCGACAGCATGCCGTTACAGGTCAGCGACAGATCCCCGATCCCCGCCAAACCCATCAGTGTCTCGCCGCGCCCGCCCAGCCTGTGGCCCAGCCGCAGGATTTCCGCCAGTCCCCTCGTCATGGTGGCGGCGCGCGCATTGTCGCCCAGCCCGCGCCCGACCATGATGCCGCAGGCGATGGCGATTACGTTCTTGACCGCGCCGCCGATTTCCGCGCCGACGGGGTCGTCCGAAAGATAGGGCCGGAAGGCGGTCGAGCCGATCGTCGCGACCAGCCGCGCCCCCAGTGCGGCATCCGTGGTGGCGAGCGTAATTGCCGTCGGCAGGCCGGCCGCCACCTCTTTGGCGAAGGTCGGGCCGGACAAAACGGCGACCGGCGCGCCCGGCAGGGTCTCGGCAACCACTTCGGTCATCAGGGCGCAGCTTCCGCGCTCGATCCCCTTGGCGCAGAGCACTACCGGCACGCCGGCGGGCAGCAGGGGCGCCAGGTTTTCGGTAGCGGCGCGCAGGAATTGCGACGGCACGACCAGCAACACCGCATCCGCGCCTTCCAGGGCCGCCGCCAGGTCGGTGGTGGCCGCGATCCCCGGCTCCAGCGCGACACCCGGCAGATAGACCGGGTTGCCCTTGTCCGATGAGATCGAGTCGGCAATGGCCGGGTCGCGGGCCCAGATGACGGCCTCCGACCCGGCGCGGCGCACCACGCAGGCCAGCGCCGTGCCGAAGGCGCCGGCACCGATGACGGCGACCCGGCTCATCGCGCCTGTCCCAGGGCTATGCGCCCGGACGGGTTGGCGCTCTCGTCCAGCGGCCAGCGGGGCCGTGCGGCGAAGGTCAGGTCGTCGGTCATGCCCAGGCGCAGCCGTTCCAACCCGGCCCAGGCGATCATCGCCGCGTTGTCGGTGCACAGATTCAACGGCGGGGCGGTGAATTGCATGCCTTCCTCCTCGACCGTGGCCGACAGAACCTCGCGGATTCGCTGGTTGGCGGCAACCCCGCCGGCGACCACGAAATGCCGCCCCTTAGGAGATTCGGATGGGAATTCCGACAGGAATCGCCGGATCGCATGGCGCGAGCGGTCGGCCAGTACATCCGCGGCCGCCTGCTGGAATCCCGCGGCGATGTCGGTGGCGTCCCTGTCGCTCGCCTCGCCGCCGGGCAGGCCCGCGACGGTATGACGGACGGCGGTCTTCAGGCCCGAGAAGGAAAAATCGCAGCCGGGCCGCCCTTTCATGGGGCGCGGCAAGGCGAAGCGGCCGGCGTCTCCACACTGTGCGGCAAGTTCCACGGCGGGGCCGCCGGGATAACCGAGATTCAATAATGCCGCCGTCTTGTCGAAGGCCTCGCCGGCGGCATCGTCGAGGGTGCCGCCATAGCGGCTGTATTGCCCGACGCCTTTCACCGCCAGCAACTGGCAATGCCCACCGGAAATCAGCAGTAGTAAATAGGGGAAATCAAGCCCGTCCGACAGCCGGGCGGTCAGGGCATGTCCTTCAAGATGATTGACCGCAACCAGCGGCAGGCCGCGCACCATGGCGATCGCCTTGGCGGTGGTCAGCCCGACCAGCACGCCGCCGATCAATCCCGGCCCGCCCGTCGCCGCCACGCCGTCCAGATCATCCCAACCGATCCTGGCCGCCGCCATCGCCTCGGCGATCAGCCGGTCGGTATGGTCCAGGTGGCTGCGCGCGGCGATCTCGGGCACGACGCCGGCATAGGGGCGGTGCTCTTCGGTCTGCGACAGCACGATATTCGACAATATGCGCCGGTCGCCCGTCACCACGGCGGCGGCCGTTTCATCGCAGGAGGTCTCTATGCCCAACACCTTCATGGTCTGGGATGTACAGCCTGCGGGTGGAATTTTCAATGAGCGTATGTCACGCTTGCGCGGAACCGGCCACAGCGGGTAAACACTGACTCTCATGACCATATCTTCTCCAGATTTGAAAATTGGCACGCGCGGCTCGCCGCTGGCGCTGGTCCAGGCGCATAATGTTCGCGACTGCCTCTTGGCGATCCATGACGGGCTGGCCCTCGAGATCGTCATCATCAGCACGACCGGCGATCAGGTGCAGGACCGGCGGCTTTCGGAAGTTGGCGGCAAGGGTCTGTTCACCAAGGAAATCCAGGAAGCGCTGATCGACGGGCGGATCGACCTGGCCGTCCATTCCATGAAGGATGTCGAGACCTGGCTGCCCGATGAAACCGAGATCGCCGTGGTGCTGGAGCGCGAGGATCCCCGCGACGCGTTTCTGTCGCCCCGCGCCGCGACGCTCGACGAATTGCCGGCGGGGGCCGCGATCGGCACTTCTTCCTTGCGGCGCCAGGCGCAGATCCTGCATCGGCGACCCGAGCTCAGGGTGGAAATGCTGCGCGGAAATGTGCAGACACGCCTGAGGAAACTGGAGGAAGGCGTTGTCGACGCAACGCTTCTGGCGCTTGCGGGGCTGAAGCGTCTGGGCAATGAAGGCGTGGCGCAGAGTTATATCGAGACCGACGTGATCCTGCCGGCGGTGGCGCAGGGTGTCGTCGGGCTGGAAACCCGGCGCGACGACGCCCGGGTGCGTGACCTTGTCGCACCCCTCAATCATGCGCCGACCTGGACGCGAGTCACGGCCGAGCGCGCCATGCTGGCGGCGCTCGACGGGTCGTGTCATACGCCGATCGGCGGGCTGGCGGAACTGTCGCCGGCCGGCCGGCTTTCCCTGGCGGGCCTGGTCGCCATGCCCGACGGCAGCCAGTTACACCGCATGAGCGACGAGGCGCCCGCAGGCGACGCGGAGGCGCTTGGAACATCGCTGGGGCAGGCGCTGCGGGCGCGCATGCCGGCCGACTTCTTCACCTGAAAGCAAGGTTTTCGAATGTACTCTCCCCTGCGATGGAGGAGAAGGGAAAGAAATTGCGGGTCCTGGTAACCAGGCCGAAGGAAGATTCCGCCGCGCTGCAGCAGGAACTGCGCAAGCGCGGGATCGAGGTGCTGCTCGACCCGATGCTGGTAATACAGCGCATGGAGGATGCCGCCATCGACCTTGAGGGCGCGCAAGGCCTGCTTTTTACGTCGAGCAACGGCATAAGGGCGTTCGAGAAGCTCAGCGCAGAACGCGGCCTTCCCGCCTGGTGCGTCGGCGACGAGACGGCAAGGACCGCCCGGGCCGCCGATTTCACGGACGTGCGCAGTGCGGCGGGTGATGTCGATGCGCTGGCCAATGACGTGATTGCCCATTCCCAGCCCGTGAACGGCCGGATGGTCCATATCGCGGGCAGCGTCAGCGCCGGCGACCTTGCCGGCGCGCTCCGCGCCGCGGGGTTTTCGGTAGACCGTATCCCGCTTTATGAAGCAGTGCCCGCCACCTTGCTGGGCGAGGACACGAAAAACGCCTTCAGGCAGGGACTTCTGGGCGCTGTGTTGTTTTTCTCTCCCCGTACGGCAGCGACCTTTGTTAGTCTGGCGAAAGCGGCCGGGCTGGACGACGCATGCCGGACCGTGGACGCCTATTGCCTCAGCGCGGGCGTGGCGCAACGTGTAGGCGATCTGCCCTGGCGGCGTATCGTCATCGCGGCCGAACCGACCAGGGCCGCATTGCTCGCCGCGCTCGACCAAGGATAGAACCGTAGCTTACGAACGGACAGAGATGACAAGCGAAGCAGAAACCCCGAACGGCAAACCCTCCATCCCCGATGGCGAGATTATCGAGCGCTTTGGCGGGATCCGCCCCATGGCGTCGAAGCTGGGCGTCGCGGTCACCACGGTCCAGGGCTGGAAGGAACGCGGCCACATTCCGGAAGGTCGCTTGCCGCAGATTATCGCAGCCGCTGCCGAGCTCGGCGTCGATATCGGGCTGAAAAAGGTGCTGGCGCCCGAACCGGTAAAGCCGACGCCGGAGAAGAAAAAGCCGGAACCGGAACCTGTCGCGGAAGAAATCCCCGAGAAAAAGGAGCCGGAACCGGCGCCTGAGCCTGAACCGAAGCCCGAACCGGAACCAAAACCCGAGCCCACGCCGGCAGAAGAGATAAAGCCCGTCGCGGCGGCGGTTGCCGCCCCGGCCCGGCCCGCGGGCGGCGTATCCTGGTTGGCACTGGCCGTCGTTATCGTGCTGCTGGGTGGAGCGATCCTGACGCGTCCCTTATGGGAATCGAAGCTCTATCCGGGCATTGGGGATGGCTCCGGGTCGGTCGATACCGGTCGGCTTGACGAAATCGCGGCCGGACTGGCGGCGATCGAGGCCGCGATGAAGGATCTCGGGCGCGAACTGGATGCCCGGGAGAGAGAACTTTCCGACCGCATCGACGCGCTGGAGGCCGGTGGCGGCGAGACCGGCGCAGCCTTCGCCGAACAGCTCGCGGTGATCGAGCAGGGCATGAGCGACCTGGCCGACAAGCTGGGCACGGGCCTTTCCGGCATCGAATCGCGGATCGCCAGACTGGAGGCCAGTGAAGGCGAGCTGCCGGAAGGCGTGAAGGCCAGCCTGCAGGCGGCGGATGCGGCGCTCGACGGGTTGAGGGGC
>DAOVHN010000572.1 GCA_030671915.1 Pseudomonadota bacterium | reverse complement strand
CTCTCCGAAACCAGCGCGCGGCGCAACGGCGCGCGGCCGGTTTCGTTGTTGGCTTCGATGAGATCGCGCAAGAGACGTATGAAGACCCGCCGGTCTTCCTCGCCCAGGGGCGCCAGGAATCGTTCCTGGGCGATTTCCATGCATTTGTGGACGCGCTGGCGGAAGACCCGGCCGTCATCGGTGATCAAGACCAGCCTTGTGCGCCGGTCGGACTGGTTGGAGCGACGTTCCACCAGGCCACGGCTCTCCAGGCGCGTTACCACATCGGCCACATTGGTGCGGTCGATGCCGACCTCGGCGGCCAGGGTCACCTGGTCCAGCGGCGATTTCCCGTCGAGGATGGTCAGCAGGCCGAATTGAACCGGTGTAATGCTGAAATTGCCACATTCCTCATGGAACATCGCAACATGGATCTGATGCAGCCGTCGCACCAGGAAGCCTGGCCGGTCCCACAGCGATTCATAGCGGTCCAGTTTTTCGCCACTCTGCAATTTGCCCGGTTTCGTCATCGATCAGCCATGCTCATCCACGTTCCTCCAGTTTTCCCATTTGCTCAGTATACTGGCGGGGCCCCGCGTTCCAAGACCCGCCGCACATAATTTTTTGGCGCCGGTAAGCGTTACGTTCACCTTTGCGATGTACCATCCGCCTGATCCACACAGCCCGTTATCGAACAAGGAGTTATCGAATGTCCCGTTGGTTTGCGCCGCTAGCCGTCATCGTCCTTCTCGCCGGACTGGGCGGCTGCGTCACCACGCAGAAAATCCAGTCTCCCAGCATCGTGCTACAGGATGTCAAGCTGTTGAACACCGAGGGGCTGACCCAGCACCTGCAAGTGGAGCTTCTGGTGTCCAACCCCAACGATTTCGATATCCCGCTGACCGGCCTGAAGTTCGGCATGCAGATGAACGGGCTGGATTTCGCCGAGGGCCTGTCGAACCAGAGGATTGATATCCCGCGCCTGGGCCGCGCCGTGGTGCCTGTAGAGGTGACTGTCTCGGTGCTGGCGATTATGAAGCAAATCCAGGCGGTTCAGAAGAAGAACGGCGTGGATTATAGGGTGGCCGGCACGGTCTATCTCGATCACATATTGCTGCCCAGCGTCGACTTCGACCGCCAGGGCAAGGTTGATCTCAACATCGACGGCCGGAAAAAGAGCTTTAAGGTGATGTAGAGCCGGGCGGTCGCTGGCGCCGGCGGCGGTCGGCGGCCCGGCGCCTGACTTCGGCCCCGCGGGAACCGGGCCGGCGGTCGAGCAGATATTGCAGCCCGAACCCGCCCAGCGACCACAGCAGGATGATCCCGGCCAGCATGGTCAGGTTCATGGGCGTCGGGTTCTCGATCAGCCGCCAAAGACCGTCGCCCAAAACCACCAGCAGCGCCAGGGTCGGCGCCAGCCCCAGCGCCACGCCCACCTGGTGATGCAGCGCGCGGATATGCGATGCGCCGCAGACCATGTTGACGAAGGTGAAAGGCCCCAGCGGGGTCACCATCATCCCCACCACGACGGGTATGCCGCCACGGCCCAACCGGCGGCTGATGCGTGCCAGCCGCGGACCGATATGGCGGCGCAGCCATCCCCGGCCGAGCAGCCGTCCCATGGTAAAAGACAGCCACCCATTCAGCATCGATCCTGCCAGGCAGAGCATGAAGGCCTGCGCCGGAGCGAATACCACCGCTATGATGACATTCAGCAGGGTAATCGGGAAGAAGGTCGGGCTGGCCCCCAGATAGACCAGCAGTACCATTGCCGGCGCCCAGTCATGCCGGCGAATCTCTTCAACTGCGCCGCGCAGCCGCTCGGCATCGACATACTGACCCAGCGGTGTCGCGGTCCACAGGATCGCCACGCCCAACAATATCCCCGCCGGTATCGCCGCATGGCGCACCTTGCCCAGAACATAGCGGGCCATGAGCATCGGCCGCGACCGGCGCGGCGCCGGGTCTGGAGCGGAAAGTATCACGGGGACAGGTTGTCTTCCGGCAGGACGGTCCAGCCCTCGGGGCCGAAGGCCTGCAGTGGCCTAAAACGTGCCTTGTAGGCCATCTTCTGGCTGTCCTCGACCCAGAAGCCCAGATAGACATGGGGCAGACCCTGCCGCAGCGCCTCCTCGATCAGCCATAGCACCATAAAGCTGCCCAGGCTGCGGCGGTTCTGGGCGGGGTCGAAGAAGCTGTAGACCGCGGACAGGCCATCGGGCAGGCGATCGGTCAGGCAGGCGGCGACCAGTTCGCCCGCGCCGTCGCGAAACTCGACAAGCCCCGTGTCGATGGGGCTGGACAGGACCATCGACGAATAGTCCCGCCGGTCCATCACCGACATGTCGCCTTCGCCGTGGCGTGACCGGACATAACGGCGAAACAGCCGATACTGTTCGTCGGT
>DAOVHN010000510.1 GCA_030671915.1 Pseudomonadota bacterium | reverse complement strand
CCCTGCCATGCGAGATTGAGCGCATAGTGTCCCAAGGGGTTCCGCGGGCCGGGCGGCACAATGGTGGGCAGACCGGGCCGTTCAGCACGGATCGATGCGGGAGGTATCCAGGTTGGATTCTTCCGCTTCGCCCTGACATGCGTTACGCCGGTCGGTGTTTCGCGCCCCATACGTCCGATCCCGATGGGAAAGGTCAGGACGGGTTCGCTTTTCTTTCGGAAGAAATAAAGGCGCAGTTCGGCCAGGTTGATGACGATGCCCCGACGTGGTGCATCGGGTAGCAGATGCGCCTTTGGCAGGACCAGGGTCCGGCCTTTTTCCGGCACCCACGGGTCGATACCCGGGTTTGCAGCGAGCAACTCGATATATCCCAAGCCGTTCAGCCGCGCGACCTGCAGAAGATTTTTCTGGCCCTTGGTCTGATAATATTCGAAACGCCCGATCCGGTCCTCCGTCGCGAAAACCGGCGTTGGCGCGACAGCTGCCAGCGTCGACATGGCGAGCAGTAGGAAGGTCCACCGTAGTTGGCGGTACGTGTGTTTGCTGCACTTGTGCATTTCGGCTGTGTGTCTGGTCTGCGCCTCAGATAGGGGGCGGGCGCGTGATCCTTCCTACAGATACACTGTTCGACTTCCCCGGCCATTGACGCAGGTCAATGTAACTTCATCCCTGTTCCGTTATGCGTGCGGGCTAGCAGTGGTGGCACCGGTACAGGAGGGCGCCACGATGCCCGAAAAGACGAAAATCCTGAATACAGTCCGCGCGGCGCTGATGAGCGAGCCATTGGTTGGCTTACGCACGCATCCCATCGAGCTTCGCTACGAGGACGGCACATTGACCCTCGAGGGCGAAGTGGCGAGCGTCGCCGCGAAGAAGCTGGCGCTCGAGGCAGCCGCCGCCGTGCCGGGCGTCACCGGCATCGTCGACAGGGTCAGGGTCGCGCCGGCCCAGCCGATGGGCGACGGGGCGATCCGCGACGAACTTCGCCGCGCGTTTCTTCAGGAACCCGCTTTCGCCGGCTTCGCGATCCACGAGACGGCGAAGGGCCGGACCGAATCCGTCAGCGCGCCAACCCAAGGCGAGGGAACCATCGAATATGAAGTCGCTAACGGCATCGTCACCCTGAACGGCCAGGTTCCCGGTCTCGGTCATAAGCGGCTGGCCGGGGTTCTGGCATGGTGGGTGCCGGGCAGCCGCGACGTCGTCAACGGCATCGAGGAGGTGCCGGAAGAGGAGGACAGCGACGCGGAGATGACCGACGCCGTGCGGCTTGCGCTGGAAAAAGACGTCTTTGTAAACGCCGGCCAGATCCGGGTATCGACGCAGGATCGCGTGGTCACGCTGGACGGGCTTGTGCCGAAGGAGGCCGAGAAGGACATGGCAGAGCGGGACGCCTGGTACGTTTTCGGCGTGGACAGGGTGGTGAACCGGCTGGTCGTGCGTCCCTGACGGCCAGCCTAGTAGTGTAAATCAGACGGACGCGGACCGCCATGTTGGAGTGGACAGTTGTTGCCAGCACCTATCCGGAAAGCTTCGAGCGGGGGCGCCAGCTGCTTGAACAATTCGGCCGCGTCGAGTGCACCGATTACTTCAATGTGCTCGTTCTGACGCCCGACGATCCCGCGGGGTTCCTCGAGCGATTCGCGGCGATGGCGGCGAATGTGCCCAGCGTGCTGGAGATACTGTCCCGGGTTATGCCGGTGGCCCGCTGCTTCGATTTCCAGAGCCCCGAGGAGTTCGAGACAAAGGCCCGGGCGGCGGTTCTGGAGTGGCTGTCGGGACTGTCTGGAAAGTCGTTTCACGTGCGCATGCACCGGCGTGGTTTCAAAAAGCGCATGTCCAGCCAAGCGGAGGAGCGTTTCCTGGACGAGCTGCTGCTTGCCGCGCTGGAGGAAGCGGGCGCGCCCGGCCGTATAGACTTCGAAGACCCGGATGCCGTTATCGATGTGGAGACGGTCGGCGGTCGCGCGGGACTTGCCTTCTGGACGCGCGAGGATTTGCGGCGTTACCCGTTTCTCAGGGTGGATTAGATGCTTTGCCGCCGGTCGGCGTCACGGTGACGAGGCCGGTTCCATCGGCGCTGCGTTCAAGGCCGATCCGGGCCAGTTCGAAACGCTCTATCAGCCAGGCGTTCGTTTCCAGATGCCTGCTGATCCGTTCCACCGAATAACGTGACGGTCCGTTGGCGACAGCCAGCGGCGCCAGGATCTGGTCCCCCAGATGTTGGTCCAGCGCCGCGCCGCCATTGCGGTGCGCCATCAACGCCGCCACCGCTTCCTCGGCGACCTGCTCCGCCGGCTTGCCGCGTGCGCCCATGGCGCTGAAGCCGCAGGCAACGGTCTCGTAGCGGGCGGTCAGGAAAATGCCGGCTCCGGCGCAGGCGGCGCGTACCCGCAGCGGTTCGATTGCGACCGGAACACCCAGGCCGGCGAGCAGCGCGCCGGCCCGGTCGGTCATGCGCTGCGCTATATGGGCCGGAAGGTTCGCCGCCACGGCCCGTCCGGCAACCTCGATCAGCGTACCGCGCTCTTCCATCGCCACGGGTTTCAGCCACCCATCCGTGTGTCCATGAATGGTGGCGCGGATACGCCCTTGCCCGATGGGGAACCAGCCCCAGGCGTCGAGCGCCACTTCGGCGTCGATGCCGATACCGCGCAGCGACGGCAGCCAGACGTCGCGGAGATAGTCGAAGGGCGGGCT
>DAOVHN010000767.1 GCA_030671915.1 Pseudomonadota bacterium | reverse complement strand
GGTCAAAACCTCCAGCGGATCGCCCGATTGCAGGGCCAGCAGCCCGACCTGTGGCCCGTTGCCGTGGGTCACGACCAGCGCATGCTCGCGCGCGATCTCCGCCAACGCCCGCGCCGCCTTGCGAATATTGGCGGTTTGCCGTTCGACCTCCGGCGGTTCGCCACGCCGCAGCAGCGCATTCCCGCCAAGCGCCGCGACCACCAGCATCACAGCCCCCTATCCGAAAGGAACGCGTCCAGATAGCCGCCTAGCGTCGGTTCTCCGGCATCCGCGTAGGAATAGCGGGCGCGCACCACGGGCTTGGCGGTCTCGACGATGCGGGCCAGGTCGATGGGTGTCCCGGCCACCACGATGTCGGCCTCCACGGCCTCGATGGTCGCACGCAGTGCCTCGCGCTGGCCCTCGCTATAGCCCATGGCCGGCAGCACCGGGCCGATATGGGGAAAGCGCTCGAAGACCTCGCGGATTTCCGGAGCAGCGGATTCGCGCGGATCGACGATGGTGACGCCGGGCCGTGCGCTTGCGGCGACAAACCCCGCTCCATGGGGCATGCCGCCATGGGTGACCGTCGGCCCGTCCTCGACAACCAGAACCCGCTTGCCGTCCAGGGCCTCCGGGTCGTCCAGCAGCACGGGTGAGGCGGCGCGAAGAATCGGCGTGGCCGAAACGATCGCGCGGACCTCGGCGACGACAGCCTCGACCTGTTCCGGCGGCGCCGCATCCACCTTGTTCACCACCACGATGTCCGCCATGCGCAGCACCGCCTCGCCCGGGTGGTGGCTCGCGGCCTGGCCGGGCCGCAGCGCATCGGCCAGCACGATGTGAAGATCGGGTCGGACCATCGGGAAATCGTTGTTGCCGCCGTCCCAAAGGATTATGTCAGCCTCCCTCGAAGCCGCCGCGACGATGTCTGCGTAATCGACGCCGGCGAAGACGATGTTTCCCTCTTCGATATGCGGCTCGTACTCCTCGCGCTCTTCAATGGTGCAGTCGGCCTTGTCCAGATCCGCCAGGCTGGCGAAACGCTGCACGCGCTGGCGTTCCAGGTCGCCATAGGGCATGGGGTGCCGCAGGATCGCCGCGGTGAGGCCGCGGTGGCGCAGCAGGTGGGAGAGATGGCGCGCCGTTTGAGACTTGCCGCAGCCGGTGCGCACCGCGCAGACGGCGATAACGGGCAGATTTGCCTCGACCATCGTTGCATCCGGGCCCAGCAGCCGGAAATCGGCGCCCGCCGCCAGCGCCCGCGATGCGGCATGCATGACCGCCTCATGGGGGATGTCGCTGTAGGAAAACACCACCTCGTCGATACCCAGTTCCCGGCATTGCGCCGCCAGTCCGGTTTCCTCAAGGATGAGTATTCCATCCGGATAAAGCGGCCCGGCCAGCGACGGCGGATAGCGCCGCCCGGCGATCCCGGGGATTTGCGCCGCGGTGAACGCGACGACCTCCACCGCCTCGTCGCCGCGGAAGGCGGTGTTGAAGTTATGGAAATCACGTCCCGCCGCGCCCATGATGAGAACGCGCCTTCGACGCCTGGTATCGGTCATCTCGATCCTCCT
>DAOVHN010000377.1 GCA_030671915.1 Pseudomonadota bacterium | reverse complement strand
GCCGCCATCGACGGCGCCGGGCCGTGGAAACGGTTCTGGTCCATTACCTTCCCGCTGATTTCGCCGACGACCTTCTTCCTGTTGGTGATGAACATCGTCTATGCCTTCTTCGACACCTTTGGCATCATCCATGCGGTGACCAAGGGTGGCCCGGCCAAGGCGACCGAGATCCTGGTCTATAAGGTCTATAACGACGGTTTCATCGGGCTCGACCTCGGCGGCTCGGCGGCGCAGTCGGTGATCCTGATGCTGATCGTCATCGCGCTGACCGTCATCCAGTTCCGCTTTATCGAAAGGAGGGTCGAATACTGATGGTCGAAAACCGGCCCTTCGCAACCTTCGTCTCGCATTTCGTGCTCATCCTCGGGGTGGCGATCGTCGCCTTCCCGATCTGGATCACCTTCGTCGCCGCCACGCATGACGGCGTGCGCATCACCCAGGTGCCGCTGCCGCTGCTGCCGGGCGACCAACTCTTCGCTAATCTGGAATCCGCCTTTTTCACGGGCGTCGGCAATGCGCGCGAGCAATCGGTGGGGATGATGCTGTTCAACAGCCTGGTCATGGCGCTGATGATCGCGGGCGGCAAGATCGCAATCTCGCTGCTGTCGGCCTTCGCCATCGTCTATTTCCGCTTTCCATTCCGCATGGGCTTCTTCTGGATGATCTTCATCACGCTCATGCTGCCGGTCGAGGTTCGCATCCTGCCGACCTTTGCGGTGGTCGCCAATCTCGGCATGCTGAATTCCTATTGGGGGCTGAGCATTCCGCTGATCGCATCGGCGACCGCGACCTTCATGTTCCGCCAGGTGTTCCTGACCGTGCCCGACGAATTGCTGGAGGCCGCGCGCATCGACGGCGCCGGGCCGCTGAAATTCTTCCGCGATATCCTGCTGCCACTGTCGCGCACCAATATCGCGGCGCTGTTCGTGATTCTCTTTATTTATGGCTGGAACCAGTATCTCTGGCCGCTATTGGTGACCACCGACAAGAGCATGTACACCGTCGTCATGGGCATCAAGCAGATGCTGGAGGCGGCGGAAGAATCGCCCGAATGGCATCTCATCATGCTGACGACGCTGCTGGCCATGCTGCCGCCGGTCCTCGTCGTCGTCGTCATGCAGAAGATGTTCGTCAAGGGCCTGACAGAGACCGAGAAATAGAGGCAAGGATATGGCGCGGGTTGAACTGAACGGGGTGCGTAAGACCTACCCCAACGGATTTCAGGCGATACACGGCATCGACGTGAACATCGCGGATGGCGAATTCATCGTCCTGGTCGGCCCGTCCGGCTGTGGCAAGTCGACTTTGCTGCGCATGGTCGCCGGGCTGGAGACGGTCACCGATGGTGAGATCAGCATCGGCGAGCGGGTGGTCAACCAGCTTGAGCCCGCCGACCGCGACATCGCCATGGTGTTCCAGAACTACGCACTCTATCCGCATATGACGGTCTACAACAACATGGCCTACGGTTTGCGCAACCGGGGCACGCCGAAGGACGAAATCGAAAAACGGGTGCGCAAGGCGGCGGATATTCTGGAGCTATCGGAAGACCAGCTCGCCCGCAAGCCCCGACAGCTCTCCGGCGGCCAGCGCCAGCGCGTCGCCATGGGCCGCGCCATCGTGCGCGAGCCCGAGGTCTTCCTGTTCGACGAGCCTCTGTCCAACCTCGACGCCAAGCTGCGCGTCCAGATGCGCTTGGAGATCAAGCGCCTGCAACGGTCCCTGGGCACCACCAGCATCTACGTCACCCACGACCAGGTCGAAGCGATGACCATGGCCGACAGGCTGGTGGTGATGAACGGGGGACGCGCGGAACAGATCGGCACGCCGATGGAAGTCTACGAGCGCCCGGCCACCGTTTTCGTCGCCGGCTTCATCGGCTCACCGGCAATGAATTTCCTGGAAGGCCGGGCCGAGGGCGGCAAGGTCGTCGTGAACGGCGCTGCCGGGCTGGCGGCCCCCGCGGATATCCCCGACGGTCCCGTGCTGGTCGGCCTGCGGCCGGAGCATCTGGCCGTTGTCGACGGCGGCGCGGCGATGTTGGAACTGGCGGCCGAGGCGGTCGAGCCACTGGGCGCCGATACCCTGGTGCATGGCCGGCTGGGCGACGGCCAGCTGGTCACCATCCGACTTTCCGGAACCCCGACTTTCGGCGAGGGCGACCGGATCGCGCTGGCGGCCGAAGCCGCGAACCTCCACTTTTTCGATCCGGAAACCGGGCGCCGCATCTAGCCAAGGTATTCCCCACCGGCCGCTCGCGACACTGCTTGCCAGCCGACCCGGGCGGGTCCATTCTGCCGCCGGACAATCAGACGGCGGGGAAGGGCATGAGCGTAAAGGCGACCGCATTGCCGCCGCCCGCGGCGGACCTGGCAATTGGCGTTACTTTCGGCATGACGGCGGCATTCCTGTGGGCGGCGCAGGTACCCATATCGGCCATTGCGGTGCGCGGCAATCTGCCGGCGGCCGATCTGGTGGCCTTGCGTTTTATCGTCGCCGGTTTGCTGCTGGCACCGGTGCTGTGGCGCGCGCGCGGGCATGGACCGATGGCGGGGATCGGCTGGCGGCGCGGCATTATCCTGTCCCTGACCGGCGGACCGGCCTTCCTGATGGGGCTGCTGGCCGGGTTGGCCTACGCGCCGGCCTCGCATAGTGCTGCCATCGTCAACGGCCTGACGCCGGTGTTCGCGGTGCTATTGGGCATAAGCCTGCTGTCCCTGCGCCCGGGCGGGCGAGAGCTTGCCGGCATCGCCGTCGTGATCGCCGGCGTCGTGGCGCTGGGCTGGCAGAGCCTGATGACCGACATTGCGATGCCCGACGCCTGGTTCGGCGACCTGCTCTTCATGGCTGCCGCCATCCTGTGGGGCTGTTACACCGTGCTGTGCCGCCGCTGGGATATTCACCCCCTTCGCGGGGCAGCGGTCCTTAATGTGCTGGGGGCTGCTTACCTGCCCTTCTGGCTGTTCTTTTACGACAGCCATATCCCCGCCGCGCCCTGGGGCGAGATCGTCTGGCAAGGCTTCTACCAGGGCATCGCCACCGGCATCGTCGCGATCATCGTCTATTCCCGCGCCATCGCCCTGCTGGGCTCCAGCCTGGCCTCCCTGTTCTCCGCCTTCATCCCGGCGCTGGTCATCCTGATGGCGATCCCCGTACTCGGCGAACAGCCAGCTCCGCTTGAATGGGCCGGCATCGCACTCGCCACCTGCGGCATGATCCTGGCGCTGGGCAGGCGGCGTTAGGGGGGAAGGAAAATCCGAAACGGCAGATCGAATTGTGGCATGCGCCAACGGCGTATAGTAGGCTGCGATGTGCGCACCGGCCGCTTTCAGCGTACGGTCAGCCATGAAGGAGGAATAAGCATGAGCACGGCGGTCTTCGAAGGCATCAAGGCCGGACTGGAAGATGCGCTCGCATATGTGAAAGGCGATACTTCCCGCGGAACAGCCCATACCGTCATGGTCCCCGTGGTGGATGTGCGCGCGGTGCGCAGGAAGCTGGGCATGTCGCAGGACAGTTTTGCCCGGCAGTTCGGCGTCAGCGCGGCCACCGTGCGCAACTGGGAGCAGGGCCGCCGCCGCCCCGAAGGCCCGGCCCGGGTGCTG
>DAOVHN010000236.1 GCA_030671915.1 Pseudomonadota bacterium | reverse complement strand
GACCTCCGCCGTGGCGAACGAGCCCAGCCCGGCGGCGGTGGTCAGGCTGGTCATGACGATGGCGAGGCCCGAATGGCCCATGGCGTGGGCGACGGCTCCGGTATGGTCCCCGGTGCGTTGGAGATGCTGGAAGAACATGGACAGCAAATGCACCGCCGCGCCAACGCTGACGGCCAGCAGGAAGGACGGCAGGATGATCGTCGGAAGCTTGATCGGCGTGCCGCTGTACCCCATCGCACCCATGGTGGAGACGAAGGAAAGCACGACGACGAGGAGCGGCAGGAACACGCCGGCAAAACGGCGGAACATGGCCAGCAGGCACAGCCCGATCGCCAGCAGGGCGAGCCCCATGAACAGTTTCATGTCGGCTTGCATCGCGCGCTTCAGCGCCTCGGTCACGGTCGGCGTCCCCGCCATGTAGAGCCGGAACCCCTCGGCGTCGTATTTCTCGATGATCGTCCGCACCGTCTCCACGGCCTGGCCGTTCTCCTCGTCGGTCAACGGCGGCCTTTTGCCCGCGGGTGACGCGGCCTCGTCGAAACCGGACAGAACGTCGATCCCTGCCCCGGCGCCGGAAAAGGCGTCCAGCTCGACAACCAGCGTGGTCAACCGGGCGTCGCGCGAGATCAGCCGGTCACGATAGAGCGGGTTGGCCATGACGCGGGTCTTCAGCGCGGCCATGTCCTCCAGCGTCTCCGGCCATTGCGCCATCAGGTCGTCGACCACCAGCCGGTCGCCGTCGCCATAGGTATTGCGCGCGTTGGCCAGCGAAGTGATATCGTTCAGATGCGGCACATTGTCCGCCAGATCTTCGTGCAACGCCTTGATCCGGCGCAGGGTTTCCTGGGTAAATATCTCCCGGGGCTCGATCGCCACCAGGATCATGTCCTCGCGCCCGAACATGTCCTTGAAGGCGTCATACTGGACCAGTATGGGATCGTCGGGGTGGAGGAAACCTTCGTTCGATGTGTCGATGGTCAGCCTGGCCATGCCCGAGGCCAGCCCCGCCGCCACGGCGAAGGCGGCGATCACCACCCACCAGCGGCGGCGGCACAGGAATGCGGCCAGATGTTCGAATCGGCGCTCGATACGGTCTCTGATATCAGTCATTTCCCCCTCCATTTTTCCCTCCCGGGCCGGCGGCCAGCAGCCCGTTGATCCCGTTAACGAACAGCTCGGCGATCATCTCCGGATAATCCACGCCTGCCAGCGCGCGCGAGCCCGGCGGCAAGGCCTTTTGCAACACCGGCATGAACAGGAACCGGGAAGCGGCCAGCCCGACCATCGCCGGGCCGATGACCGAAACCGGAATATGCGCCGCCGTGTCGCCCAGGCTGCTCTGCAGCAGACCCGAAATTCGCCTGAACCTCTCCGCCCTGAATTCGGTGATGTCCGGGTCGTCATGGGGCAGTTCGGTCAGCGCGATGATCATCTTGTCGGTATGGGTGGAGAAATAGCGAGCCACCGCGGCGATGTTGCGCCGCAGCTTGACGTCGGGCGCGTCGTCCCCGGCAAGGTTCTCGGTCAGGACCGCCAATATGTCCTGAAAATAATCCTCGATGATCACCTTCAGAAGCCCTTTCTTGGAACCGTAGAAGTAATTCACGGTGGCCAAATTGACGCCCGCCTCGCGAGACAACTCGCGCATGCCCGTCGCCGCGAAGCCCTTGCGCGCGAACAGCCGGACCGCGGCGTTGTAG
The DNA here is from genome assembly GCA_030671915.1 of Pseudomonadota bacterium. Classification (GTDB taxonomy): domain Bacteria; phylum Pseudomonadota; class Alphaproteobacteria; order UBA8366; family JADFVY01; genus JADFVY01. The sequence goes on along the minus strand of DAOVHN010000236.1, from coordinate 3,214 downwards.
ACGGCCTGCTTGCTTGCCGGCCCTTCGCCCGGCGCGCCTCTGGAGTCTGCTTTGTTTTCGGGCATGAGGTTTTCCCGTAAATAATACAAACGTTCGTTTGTTTTATACATAGCATGCGTGCGCCTTGTCAATTCCGAACTGTTGCGCCATAGCGCGCAGCCGTTATTCTTGCTCTCGTCATGAACGATTTGAACAATCAGGTGCCCGCAAGCGTCCGCGAAGCGATGGAGGCATCGGGCTGCGATTACGAGATCATGGATTGCGATCCGGAACTCGCGGACACGGCCGCCTTCTGCGCCCATTACGGTCATGCCATGGAGAATTCCGCCAACGCCATCCTGGTGAAATCCAAGACCGGCGAGGAAAAATTCGCTGCCTGCGTGCTGCTGGCAACCACGCGCCTGGACGTCAACAAAGTGGTGCGCAAGAAGCTGGGCGCGCGTAAGGTTTCCTTCGCCGACCCGGAGGAGACCAGTCGCATCACCGGCATGGAACTGGGCGGCGTCACCCCGCCCGGTCTGCCCCCCGACCTGCCGCTATGGGTGGACGCGCGCGTGATGGAGCGCCCCTTCGTGATCCTGGGCGCCGGCACAAGGGCCGCCAAGATCAAGGTCACCCCCGACTATTTCCTGACCCTGCCGCAGACAGAGGTGGTCGAGGGGCTGGCGAAGGAGGCGGGGTAGGCCGGGAAATCCAGCCCGGTTCGCTTTGCACGGACCCCGAAATACGGTCGTCTCGAATATCGATGCCTTTGTGGATTCGATGGAGGAGACAGGCCATGACCGCAACAATCACCGACCGCCCCGCCATTCTGGGCGGAAAGCCGATCGTAACCGCCGATCATGAGGCCGCCAACCGCTGGCCCATTCTGGGGGAAGAGGACGAACAGGCCGTGTTGCGGGTGATGCGCGACGGCAGGATTTCCGGCCACCCGGTGATCCGCGAGCTGGAGACCGACTATGCGCGCCTGACCGGCATGCCCCATGCGCTGGCGCATAACAACGGCACCGCCGGGCTGCTGGCGGCATTCCATGCGATCGACCTGCAGCCGGGGGACGAGGTGCTGGTGCCGACGGCGACCTTCTGGGCAACAGTACTGCCGATGATGTGGCTGGGGGCGGTGCCCGTGTTCTGCGAGAGCGAGCCGGAGCGCCTGGGCCTTGACCCGGCCGACATGGAGCGCCGGATCACGCCACGCACCCGCGCCATCGTCGTCGTCCATATGTTCGGCCTGCCCTCGAAGATGACGGAGATCAGGGCTCTGGCGGCGAAACACGACCTGCGGATAATCGAGGATGCCTCGCATGCCCACGGCGCGGCATGGCGCGGGCAGCCCTGCGGCTCGCTGGGCGATATCGCGGTGTTCAGCATGCAGGGCGACAAGCTGGTCCCCGCCGGCGAGGGCGGCATGTTCCTGTGCCGCGATTATGAACATTTCGAGCGAGCCGCCTGCCTGGGCGATATCGCACGCATCATCGAACTGGAGACGCCGGCCCGCCGGTTCGCCGCGACCGGCCTGGGCGTGAAGACGCGCATCTCGCCGCTGTCGGCGGCCGTCGGGCGCAGCCAGCTTGCCCGGCTGGAGGAACGCAACCGCCGCCGCAACGCGAACCTGGAATATCTGTCACGCCGGCTGGAGGAACTGGGATTCCATACCTTCCTGCCGCCCAAGCATGTCCGGCGGGTCTATTTTGAATTCATCATCCGGCACGAGCGGGAGCGTATCCCCCTGCCCACGCCCCAGCTGGTCAAGGCGCTGCAGGCCGAGGGCTGCCATGTGGGACAGCCGCGCTATCCGATGCTGCACCAGCAGCCCTTCTTCACCGAGGGCCGCTTCCGCGAAATCGCACGCTTGCCGGAGGGCATAGCGGTCCCCAAATATCGGGCCGACGACCTGCCTCTGACCGTTGCGGCCAACGAGACGCTGATAAAGCTGCCGACCTTCCCCAACGCGGACAGGGAGATTCTCGATCAATATGCCGACGCCTTTGCTAGAATATGCGAAAATGCCGAACTTATATTGGCCGGCCACAAGGAGAGCGCCGCCTGACAGCGCGACGCCATGACTGAAAGATTGCCGCTGAATATAGCCAATATCGCGTTGCACGGGCTGCACTTGGCGATCGTTGCGGGCGCCGGCATCGGCTGGATGTTCTGTGAGACGCGCCTGGCGACCCTGGCACTGCAGGCGGCAATTGCGCTCTCATGGGTGGTCATCGGCCCGCTGACCGGCAAATCCTTGGGCTATTGCCTGGTCACCGACCTGCAATGGCGCGTGCGGCGCGGTATCGGCCTCGCGGAGCTCCCCGGCGGCTATATGAAATATCTGGTGGACGGGGTGACGGGCCGCGACCTGGACGCCGCCCGCGTCGACCGCTGGACCGCCCGCATCTTCGCCGCCAGCATCGCCGGGAACCTGACAACCTTGGCCGTTTTCGGCTGGTGTTGAGGCGGCGAAGAAAGGAGAGCGGGTTTATACCTGCTCCAGATTCTTCCGTGCCTCACGGCGGCTTTCGAAGACGTGGGAGGAAACCCGGCGTTCGCTTAACTCCTTGCCTAGTTTCAGGCGCATGAAGCCGCTAGTCGTGTAGCGCGAGACCTTCAGGTAATAGGTTTTCTCGACATAGCGCACGGCGTCGAGATATTCGTCCATCACGTCCGGGGCGGCCTCAAACGAATCGTAGTTGACGATGGAGTTCACCTGCCTGCCCAACGGGCCAAGCAGATTGTCCACCGCCTCGATGATGCGTTTCACATCCTCGGACGTGCGCACGCGCATCCCGGCATAGTTCATGAATACGGTATTGGTTTCTGGGTCGTAGCTGAGCCTGTCCTCGATATGGATATTCAGCATTTGGTCGCGCAGGCCGAGGGCAGGTTGACGGAACAGCGCCGCCTCCATCGTCCCGACATCACGCATGACCGGTTCGAACGGCATGCGGGCAAGGATATCCTTTTCCAGATCGATGCCGGGCGCGACCTCTATCAGTTCCAGCCCGTCGCGCGACAGACGGAAGACACAACGCTCTGTAACGTAAAAAACCTGTTGTTCGGACTCGGCGGCAACCGGGCCGCTAAAGGTGATCTGCCCGACCGCATCGACGAATTTCGAGAACTTGCCCTCCTTTACGACGTGGATTTCGCCGTCGCCAAGTTCCACCTCCAACCCACCGGAGCTGAAGGTGCCGACGAACAGAACCTTTTTGGCATTCTG
>DAOVHN010000171.1 GCA_030671915.1 Pseudomonadota bacterium | reverse complement strand
TTCGTTGGATACCAGCACGACCGGCCCGCCATGATCTTGCAGCGCGGCGACCAGGGATTGCGTTTCCGCGTCCAGGTCGCGCCCCGCCATCATGATATTGGTCAGCCACAGGGTAAGGCAATCGACCAGGACGGCGCACGCGGGGTCGGCGTTCGCGGCCAGTGCGCCGACAAGGTCGAGCGGTTCTTCCACGGTACGCCAGACTGGCCCGCGCCGGCGGCGATGCTCGGCGACCCGTTCCGTCATCTCGTCGTCCAGCGCCTGGGCCGTCGCCAGATAGACCGCGCGCTCATAATGCTCGCCGGCCAGTGCCGACTCGATCAACTGCTCGGCATGAAAGCTCTTGCCGGAACGGGCGCCGCCCAGGACCAGCGTCACGTGGGGCAGGATTTTGCCGCTCATCCTCGCGCCCGCCGCCATCAGGCCTTGGCTTCGGCCTTGACCCACGAGTCGCGCAGCAGGGAGACGTCGTCCAGCTTCGGCCGCTGGTTTACCGCCACGACGCGCCAGTGGGAGATGCCGTCGGCCCCGGCGATATGGTCGAGGCGGGTCAGCGACAGGTTTTCGATGGTGAAAGCCAACGCCGATTCGGGATGCAGGCTGAGCGCGATGGACAGCGCCGCGCGCACCGTACCGCCATGGCCAACCGAGACGATATCGCGCCCGGCATGTTCGCGGGTCAGCCGGTTTACCGTCGGGGCGAGGCGCGCCAGGACGTCGGCGAAACTCTCGCCCTCGGGCGGGCGTTCATAGGCGGGGGCCAGCCAATAGGGGTGGCGGCCACCGCGCGAGTCCCAGATTTCCGGATGAGTCATGCCCTGCCAGGCGCCGAAGGACTGTTCGCGCAGGCTGGGTTCCTCGATCGGGTCGGGCAGGTCCAGCCCGGCCTCGGCAATGGCCGCGGCGGTCTTTTTCGTGCGCAGCAAATCACTGGTTACCAGCACCGCGCCGCCGGGCAGCATGGTGCTGAGCCCCTGGAAGGATTCGATATCGGAAACGTCGCAGTCCTTGTCGCCCTGACCGTAGCAGCGGCCCTCGGGGTTCGGCACGGGCGCGTGGCGGACCCACCACCAGCGGGTTACGGTCGTTGTCATATTCGTGCTTCCCTCACATTACCGCAGCGAGTGTCAGCAATGCGGCGATTTCCGCCGCCTGCTGCACCGCGCCAAGAATATCGCCGGTGTAGCCGCCCAGCCTGCGCCGCGCAAGGGCGGCGATAACCAGGGTAGCAACAGTGGCGGCGGCAAGGGTCGCGAGCGCCCCCACCGGCCCCAGCAAGGCCAGCCCCAACAGGGCGGCAACCGCGATACCGAACCACGTGTCGGCGGCGGCGGGCTTGCCGGCGGCCGCGCCGAGCCCGGTCGAGGTCGCCCTGGGCAACGCCAGCATCACGCCCGGCACGGCGGCGCGCGACGTTGCGCCGACCGCGACCATCGCCAGAACCACCGCCAGCGGGTCGGCAAGCGCCGCAAGGGCCACCGCGCGCAGGCCGACGCTGAAGATCATCGCCAGCACGCCGTACCCGCCAATGCGGCTGTCGCGCATGATGCGGATGGAATCCTCGGCCGTGTGACCGGCCAGCCCGTCGGCGGTATCGGCCAGCCCGTCCTCGTGCAAGGCGCCGGTCACCACGGCGGTCACCGCGAGCGCGATGAGAGCGCAGGCCAACATCGGCAACCCGGCCAGCACCGCCAACCAGAAAGCACCGCCGCCCAGCGCCCCGACCAGGATACCGACCAGCGGAAAGGCGGCCACGGCGCCCGCGAGCTCCACTTGCGGGCCGCGCACCGGCAGGCGGGTCAGGAACATCAGCGCCACCGCCGGCGCGCTCAGCCAGCGTTTCGGGCCGGGCCGGGCATCATCTTGCTTGTCGCTCATCCGGGCCAATATGTCCCTCTCCCACAATTTCGGCTGCCGCCAGCCGTTACGATGATTTATAGAGCAGCAGCATCGTTGGGGCCATAAGGACAAACAGGAGGATTGCATGGGCGACACTATCGGCTCACTGAAGGAAATTCGCGAAATTCTGGGTACCCTGCCGGGCCCCGACGACGAGGCCGCCGCAAAGGCCAAGGACCGCGAGGGGCAGCTGACAAAGCCGCCCGGCGCGCTGGCCCGGCTGGAGGAATTGAGCGAGTGGCTGTGCCGTTGGCAGGGAAGTCATCCGCCGAGGCTGGAAAGGCCGCGCGTGGCGGTTTTCGCGGGCAATCACGGGGTCGCGGCGCGGGGCGTTTCGGCCTTCCCGCCGGAAGTCACGGTGCAGATGGTGGCGAACTTCCGGGCCGGCGGCGCGGCGATCAACCAGCTCTGCAAGACCTTCGACGCGGAACTGCAGGTCTATGAGATGGGGCTGGAAGAACCGACAGCCGACTTCAGCCAGGGCCCCGCGATGGGCGACGCCGAATGCGCCAACGCAATGGCCTACGGCATGCTGGCGGTGCAGGATGGCATCGACCTCATCTGCCTGGGCGAGATGGGTATTGCGAACACGACCAGCGCGGCGGCCCTGTGCCACGCCCTGTATGGCGGCGAGGCATCGGACTGGACCGGCCCGGGCACGGGCGTGCAGGGCGGCGCGCTGGACAACAAGACGCGTGTTGTCGCCGAGGCCGTGGTGCTGCACGCCGAGGCGAAGGGCGACCCGCTGGAAATCATGCGCCGGCTGGGTGGGCGTGAGCTTGCCGCCATCACGGGCGCAATCATCGCGGCGCGCATGGGCCGGGTGCCGGTATTGCTGGACGGTTACGCCACCACGGCGGCCGCGGCGATTTTGCACCGCATCGACCCGCAACTGATCGACCATTGCACCGTTGCGCATTGTTCGGCCGAGCCGGGCCATATCCGCCTGTTGCAGGCGATCGGCAAGGAGCCGCTGCTGAATCTGGGCATGCGGCTGGGCGAGGCGTCGGGCGCGGCGCTGGCGCTGGGTCTTTTAAGGGCGGCGGTCAATTGCCATATCGGAATGGCGACCTTCGCCGAGGCAGGCGTCAGCGACAAGGAGTAATACATGCCACAACCGATGCGGGGACAGGTCTGTCTGGTAACGGGGGCCAGTAACGGCATCGGCAAGGCCGCCGCCATCAAGCTGGCGAAGATGGGCGCCAGCCTCGTCCTGCTGTGCCGCGACCGCGACCTCGGCGAGACCGCGATGGCCGAGATATCGCTGCGCAGCGGCAATGACGATATCGACCTGTTGCTGGCCGATCTGGGCTCGCTGCGCCAGGTCCGCGAAGCGGCGGCGGCCTTCCTCGATTCGGGCCGGCCGCTGCATGTGCTGGTGAACAATGCCGGGGCCATCCATATGGAGTTTGGCGTGACCGAGGACGGCATCGAGACCACCTTCGCGGTCAACCATCTGGGGCATTTCCTGCTGACCAACATGCTGCTCGGCCGGATGCGCGAGAGTGGGCCGGCGCGAATCGTCAACGTGTCGTCGGAGGCGCACAAGATCGGCTATGGCGACGGGCGCATCGCGTTCGACGACCTGATGGGCGAGCGGCAATATGGCGGCTGGAAGGCCTATGGGCAGTCGAAGCTGGCCAATATCCTGTTCACCCGCGAGTTGGCCCGACGGCTGAACGCGGCGGAGGTGACGGCCAACGCGCTGCACCCCGGCGTCGTTGCCTCGCAATTCGGGCGCAATAACAGGACGGGCTGGATGCCATATCTGCAGGCGCTGTACCGCCCCTTCTGCCGCAGCAATGAAAAAGGTGCGGACACGGCGGTCTGGCTGGCGGCCACCCCGGAAATCGAGGGTGTGACGGGTAAATATTTCAAGGACCGGAAGATCCGCACCCCCGCCCCACAGGCTTGCAACGACGACGACGCGGCGCGGCTATGGCGGGTCAGCGAGGAATTGGCGGGGCTAGTGGTATGAATCCCTTGCCCTTCGCGTGTGGGCAGGGTTTTATCCGGTAATGAACAGCAATAAATCGCAAACAGTGAGTTTCAGCGACCGGCGACGGGAAGCGATCGCGCGGATGGGTCGGTTGAGGGTCGGCACGCTGATTCTGATCCGCTGGATCGCGGCGGGCGGCCAGGCTATGGCGATCCTGACGGTCCGGTTCGGCATGGGATACGAGCTGCCGATCGCTGCCTGTTTCGCCGTGATCCTGACCCTGGCGATCTCGAACGGTTGGCTGGCCGCCCGGCGCGCGCCAAGGGCCCGGCTGGGTGACCGCGAGACCGCCCTGGTGCTGGGCTCCGACCTGGTGCAACTGGCGGCGTTGCTGTACCTGACAGGCGGGCTGCACAACCCCTTCTCCATCCTGATCCTGGCGCCGGTTACCGTTTCGGCCACCATCCTGTCGCGCAACGCGACGGCGGCGCTGGTCGCGCTGGCAATCGCAACCATCAGCGTTCTCAGTCTTTGGCACATGCCGCTACCCTGGGATCCGCCGGGGGCGTTCTTCCACCCGCCGACCTATTTACTGGGCCTGTGGACGGGTCTGTCGGTGGCTACCGTATTCATATCGTCCTACGTCTGGTCCGTGGCCGAGGAAGCCCGCAGCATGTCGGAGGCGTTCGCCGCGACGCGCCAGGCGTTGGCGCGCGAACAGCGGTTCGCGGCGGTGGGCGGGCTGGCGGCAGCCGCGGCGCATGAACTGGGCTCGCCACTGGCCACCATCGCCGTGGTCGCGGGGGAGTTGGCCCGGACGGTGCCGCCCGACAGCGAATTCGCCGAGGACGTCCAGCTGCTGATCAGCCAATCCAACCGTTGCCGCGATATCCTGGCGAAACTGTCGCGCCACCCCGACGAAATGGGTGGCATGCCGTTCGAACATACGCCGCTGTCGGCACTGATCGAGGAGGCCGCGAATCCGCATAAAGGCGACCGCGAAAACATCGAGCTGGATATCGCTCTCGACCCGAAGGACGAGTCGGCCGAGCCGGAGATCGCGCACAGCCCGGAAATCCTGCTGGCCGTCGGCACGCTGATACAAAATGCCGTGCAGTTCGCCGGCGGCAAGGTGGAGATTACCATCGCCTGGTCGGCGGAAGAGGCGGAAATCAGCATACTTGACGACGGGCCGGGCTTCCCCCATGACGTACTGATGGCGCTGGGCGAACCATACGTTTCCAGCCGCCGCGGCGAGGAAGGCCATATGGGGCTGGGGGTTTTCATCGCGCAGACACTGCTGGAGCGCACCGGCGCCACGATCTCTTTCGGCAACAATGAAGGCGCGGAGGTTGTCATACGCTGGCCACGCACTATGCTTGAAGCTATCGAACAGAGTGATTCGGGGGACCAGCCGGCAAGAGGCTGGTAACGGGTAAATGGCTGAAAATGGCGAGGATATGAATCTGCTGATCGTCGACGACGACGCGCCGCTGCGCAACCGGCTGGCGCGTGCCATGGAAGATCGCGGCTTCACCGTTGCGACCGCGGCCAGCGTGGCCGAGGGTCTGGCCGCGGCCAAGGCGGAGCCGCCGGGCTATGCGGTGGTCGATCTGCGGCTGGCGGACGGCAACGGGCTGGAGGTTGTCGAGGCGTTGCGCGAGGCGCACGAAGACATGCGCATCGTGATGCTGACCGGGTACGGCAATATCGCCACCGCGGTCGCGGCGGTGAAGGCCGGCGCGGTGGATTATCTGGCGAAGCCGGCGGACGCCGACGCGATTACGGCGGCCCTGACCGAGACCGAACGGGCCTTGCCGCCGCCGCCGGAAGACCCGATGTCGGCCGACCGGGTACGCTGGGAACATATCCAGCGGGTCTACGAGCAATGCGGGCGCAATGTCTCGGAAACCGCGCGGCGGCTGAAGATGCACCGCCGGACCCTGCAGCGCATTCTGGCGAAATACGCGCCGCGGAGTTGAACGGGCCCGGTAACAGGGCCGCGCCGCCCGGCAGCGTCATTTACGCAATCGGCGACATCCATGGCGAAAGCAGCAAGCTGGACCTGATGCATTCGATGATCCGCGCCGA
>DAOVHN010000346.1 GCA_030671915.1 Pseudomonadota bacterium | reverse complement strand
GACCTCCGCGCGTCGCCGCGTCATTATGCCGGCCTGTCCGATATGGGGGAGGGGGCGTCCGTCGCGGCGCCCGCGTCTTGAGATCATGGATCATGTCTTTCACCGCAATGCCCGCGCCGCCTATCCGGCCGCCGTCGGGGGCGAGGGCATCTATATCGAGGACAGTGAGGGCAAGCGTTATATCGACGCCTCGGGCGGGGCGGCGGTGTCCTGCCTGGGGCACAGCAACGCCCGGGTGATCGCGGCGATCAAGGCGCAGCTCGACGCCATCCCCTTCGCCCATACCGGCTTCTTCACCAACGAGCCCATGGAGGCGCTGGCCGACCGGTTGGTCGCCGATGCGCCGGCGGGGATTGCCCGTGTCTATTTCGTCTCCGGCGGGTCGGAGGCGGTGGAGGCCGCGCTCAAGCTCGCCCGGCAGTACTTCGTCGAGACCGGCCAGCCCCAGCGCCGCCACGTCATCGCCCGGCTGCAGAGCTATCACGGCAACACCCTGGGGGCGCTGGCAGCCGGCGGCAATCTGTGGCGGCGCCAGCAGTTCGAGCCGCTGCTGATCGAGACCCACCATATATCCCCCTGCTTCGCCTATCGCTGGGCCGGGGAGGGCGAAAGCGAGGTGGACTATGGCCTGCGGGCGGCAGAAGAGCTGGAGGCCAAGATCCAGGAACTGGGCGAGGACGCGGTCATGGCCTTTGTCGCCGAGCCGGTGGTCGGCGCGACGCTGGGCGCGGTGGCGGCGGCCGAGGGCTATTTCCGCCGCATCCGCGAGATCTGCGACAAATACGGCGTGCTGCTGATCCTCGACGAAGTGATGTGCGGCATGGGCCGCACCGGCACCCTGCATGCCAGCGAGCCCGAAGGCGTCGCGCCCGATATCCAGACCATCGCCAAGGGGCTGGGCGCGGGCTATCAGCCGATCGGCGCGACCATGGTGTCGGGCAGGGTTTTCGACGCCATCCGCGACGGCTCCGGCTTCTTCCAGCATGGCCACACCTATATGGGCCACGCCACGGCCTGCGCGGCGGCGCTGGCGGTGCAGGACGAGATCGCCGACAACGGCCTGCTGGCCAATGTCCGTGCCATGGGCGAGGCGCTGGACAAGGCGCTGGTCGAACGGCTGGGCAACCACCGCCATGTCGGCGACATCCGCGGGCGCGGGCTGTTCCGGGCCGTCGAGCTGGTCGCCGACCGGGCCACCAGGGAGACCTTCGACCCGGCGTTGAAACTGCATGCGCGCATCAAGGCCGAGGCCATGGCGCGCGGCCTGATTTGCTATCCCATGGGCGGCACCGTCGACGGCCAACAGGGCGACCACGTGCTGCTGGCCCCGCCCTTCATCGTGACCCCCGAACAGATCGAGGAGATCGCCGGCCGGCTGGCCGAGGCGATCGACGCGGCAATCGAATCGACATCGACCTGAAAGCCTGAATCATGACCACCAACGACATCGACGCACCGCTGATCCTGGCGGTGGCGCCCAACGGGGCGCGCAAGACGAAGGCGGACCATCCCGCCATCCCCATCGCGCCGGACGAAATCGCGGCTGAGGCCGCGCGCTGCCGCGAGGCCGGGGCGGCGATGATCCATCTGCATGTGCGCGATGCCGACGACCGGCACAGCCTCGACGCCGATGCCTATGCGCAAGCCACGGCGGCGGTGCGGCGCGAGGTTGGCGATGGGCTGATTGTCCAGATGACGACCGAGGCGGTGGGCATTTATACGCCGGCCGAACAGATGGCGGCGGTGCGCGCGGTGCGGCCCGAGGCGGCCTCGATGGCGGTGCGCGAACTCTGCCCGGACGAGGCGGCGGTGCCCGCCTTCGCCGAGTTTCTGGCCTGGATGGCGGGCGAGCGGATCATGTCGCAATATATCCTCTACGCGGCGGAGGACATCGCCCGTTTCACGGAGCTGCATAAGCGCGGTGTCATTCCCGGAAAACGGCCGTTCCTGCTCTACGTACTAGGGCGTTATACGGCGGGTCAGAAGTCGGTCCCGGAGGATTTGCTGCCCTTCATGGCGGCGGCGGAGACCCTGGATGCCGACTGGGCGATCTGCGCTTTCGGGGCCCGCGAATGCGCTTGCGCCTTGACGGCGGTGGCGCTGGGCGGCCATGTTCGTGTCGGGTTCGAGAACAATGTCCTCATGGCGGACGGTTCGGTCGCGCGGGACAACGCGGCCCTGGCCGGACAGGTCGCATCGGGGGCGAAGCTGCTGGGCCGGTCGCTGGCCGGCGCGGACGAGGCAAGGGCGTATCTGGACAGATCATGAAATTCATTATCAAAGCGGCGTTGGCGGGGCTCATGCTGGTGGGCGCGGGTTTCGGTCCGGCGCTGGCCGACAGCCACGAGAGCGCAACAGGTGAGACCGGCGCGGCGGTAGGTGGTGCGGCGCGTGAGATCGTGATCGGCGCCGGCGCGGTCTCCGGCGTCTATTTCCCGGCCGCCGGCGCGATTTGCAGGGTGGTCACCGCGCGCAATCCAGGATCGCGCTGTTTCGTTGAAAGCAATGCCAATTCCTCGACAAATATCGAGCGCCTGGCCGGCGGCCTGCTGGACATGGCGGTTGTGCAGTCCGACTGGCTGATGCATGCCGCGCGGGGCACCAACCTGTTCCATGCCAACGGGCCGGACGAGAGCCTGCGCGCCGTCATGGCGCTGCATGCCGAACCCCTGACCCTGATCGCGCGGGCAGGCGCCGACATCGCCGGCCCGGCGGATCTCGAGGGCAAGCGGATCAGCATCGGGCCGGCCTTCACCTATCAGCGCGTGCTGATGGAGGCTCTTCTCAGGGCATATGACATCGACACGGACGATCTGGCGCTGGTGTTGGAAATCACGGCCATGGAACAGTTTTCCGCACTGTGCCTCGGCGAGATCGATGCCGCCGCGATCGTGACGGCCCACCCCTCGCCGATATTGGCCGAAGCGATGCAGCGCTGCGAGCTGAAGCTGGTCCCCGTCGCGGGCGAAGAGGTGGACGAACTGCTGGAAAGGCGGCCGGACCTGGCCTCGGCCACTATTCCCGGCGGCCTTTACACGGGCGCGCTGGATGACGTCCCGGCTTTTGGCCTGCGCGCGGTCCTGGCGACAACCGTCAACGTCGACGACGGCCTCGTCCGGCAGGTGACCGAGGCGATTCTGGATTCCATGGCCGAATTCACCGGCCAGCATCCGGTGCTCGCCGGCGTCGGCGCCCGGACCATGATTTCGGCGGGTATCTCCCTGCCGCTACACCCCGGAGCAGAGGCGGCGTACCGCGCCAGAGGCCTGCTAACCACCGAATAACCGGGTCATTATCTAAGAGCCTTGGTATTATTTCACTGTTGACGCTGGGCGAACCGGGCGGGCATAGTCGTGGCCATCCATACGGATGGGGTGGCTTTTTGCGACCGTTCAGGTTGCAGGGTGGAATGCCACGCTGCCCTCAGAAAAAATGAGGTGCCGTCACACGGCACGGATTGAACAGTAAACGGGAGCTTCAAATGAAGATGAAATTGCTGACAGCAGCCGCGATCGCCGCTGCCGTAACCTTTGGCGTATCCGCGATTGGCGCCGGCCCTGTCCAGGCCCAACAACAGTTCGTCACCATCGGCACAGGCGGCGTGACCGGCGTGTATTATCCCACCGGCGGCGCGATCTGCCGCTTGGTCAACAAGAAACGCAAGGAACACGGCATCCGCTGCTCGGTGGAGAGCACCGGCGGCTCGGTCTACAACATTAACACCATCAAGGCCGGCGAGCTGGATATGGGCGTAGCCCAGTCGGACTGGCAGTACCATGCCTATAACGGCACCAGCAAGTTCAAGGACGCCGGCCCGTTCACGGAATTGCG
>DAOVHN010000715.1 GCA_030671915.1 Pseudomonadota bacterium | reverse complement strand
TGGAGGTCACCCTGACCCACAATTACAGGGACATTCCGCGCGACCGCTTCGCGAAAGGCTTCGCGAACGTATTTCGCGGCCTCCGGGGCATCGAAATGTCCTGCGGCTACGGTCTCAGGCGCCTGTCGCCAACTCAGACGATAGCGTCCAACCGGCGCTTCCAAAGGGAGATGGAAGACTACCTCGACAAATACGGGATCACCGAGGACACCTTCTGGCGTGACAAGGGCCGGACACGGGCCTTCGACGGGCGTCAGCTCTTGTTCATGCTGGAGACGCCGGTGCGCTGCGTCGAGCTGTTCCGCGGCAACCGGGTGGTCTCGCCGGCGACGGTCGGCCCCGATACGGTGCGCGACCTCGCCGGCGGCATGCTGACCTGGATGCTGGCCAATACCCGCAAGGACGGGCATCTGACCTACAAGTACTGGCCCAGCCGCGGCGAGGAATCGGATGCCGACAATACGATCCGTCGCTTCATGGCGACGGTTGCGCTGTTCCGCGCGGCCCGGATGTTCGGGCGGCGCGATGTGCTGGATGCGGCGGACCGCAATCTTCGGTTCAACCTGAAACGCTTCTATGTCGAGGTCGACGGGCTCGGCGGCATCGAGTGGGACGGCAGCATCAAGCTCGGCGCGGTGGCCCTGGCGGCCCTGGCGATTTTCGAGCATCCCGAACGCAAGCCATACGAGGAAACCCTCAATAGGCTCTCGGCCTGCGTCGATCGTCTTTGGCAGCCGGACGGTTCGTTCCGCACCTTCCTGCGGCCCGAGGACCGGAACGACAACCACAATTTCTATCCCGGCGAGGCGCTTCTCTACTGGGCGCATCTGCACGGGCAGACCCGCGACCCGGCGCTGCTGGACCGGTTCATGAAGAGCTATCGCCATTACCGGGACTGGCATCTGGCCAACCGCAACCCCGCCTTCATCCCGTGGCATGCCCAAGCCTGCGCGATGGTCTATGAACAGACCGGCGAGACCGAACTGCGCGACTGGGTGTTCGAGATGAACGACTGGCTGCTGCCGATGCAGCAATGGGGACCGCCGCTGGCGCCGGACCTGTGGGGCCGGTATTACGATCCTAAAAACCAGCAATACGGGCCGCCGCATGCTTCTTCAACCGGTGTCTATCTGGAAGGGCTGGCGGATGCACTGAAACTCGCCCGCGATTGCGGCGATGCGGAGCGGGCGGGCGCCTATGAACGCGCCATCTGGCGATCCGTCCGTTCACTGCGGCAGTTGCAGTTCACGGACGGGGTCGACGCCTTCTACATCGCGAAACGCGACAAGGTACTGGGCGGCCTTCGCACGGAGACCTACAACAATGAAATCCGCGTCGATAATGTCCAGCATGGACTGATGGGCTTGCTCAAGCTTTCCGACATCCTGGAGATCCCGTTCGAAGGTTGAGCCGGGCAATCAGGGCCGGAAGTCGTTTGGAGCGCTCCCGCACAAGCGGCAAACGCGCTGAAGGTCAAAAAAATGAGCGACCCGTTCGCGCCACTCCCTTTTGGGAAAACGGACGGGGACCGGGCTTCTGCCCGGTCCCCTCGTTCAGGTCCGCTTTCTTGTAGTCTGACGGGCTATGACGATCAGTCGCCGCCCTCGTTATGGTCCCCGCTATTGCCGGGATCTTCGTCCGGATCGCCTTCGGAACCGTTACCGCGGCCGGAGTTCGGACGTTTGGGATCGTCGCCGTCGCCGTCGCCGTCGCCATCGCCATCGCCGTC
>DAOVHN010000205.1 GCA_030671915.1 Pseudomonadota bacterium | reverse complement strand
GGCCTCCTCGGGAATCCCCTCCAGCGCGCGGGCCTGGCCGGCGTAATGTTCGTCTATCGCCTCCTCGACCGCGACGGTGCAGGCCATTGCGGCTTTCTCGCCCATCGCCGCGGTCGCCGCGCCCATCGCGAAGCCCACTACATGCCACAGCGGGGTCAGCGCGGTGGGGCGCACCCGGCGCTCGACGATCATCTTCTCGAAGGCGTCCAGATGTTCCCGTTCCTGCTCCAGCATATGGCGCAGCTCCGGCGCCGCCGGGTGCCGGTCGCCCAATACGGCGATCTGACCCGCATAGATGCGTGTCGCGCCATATTCCCCGGCATGATCGACCCGGACGATGCGGTCGACCAGCGCCTTGCCCCGCGGGTCGCCGGGAATCCAGCGCGGCCCGGGCCGTGCGCCGCCGCTGGACTTCCGCGTCACCGGCTGGATCTCCTGCCGATCAGGGCTGCCAGACCCATGGCAAGGCTGGCGAGGGCGTTGTAGCCGGCCATCGAAATACCGAACAGCTGCCAGGATATCTCGTCGCAGCGGGGCGGCATGGTGGTTTCAAGCAACGCTTTCAGTTCCTTCAGGGTACTGGGCGTGGTCGTTGCGCTGCAGGTCGTCGGCGGCTGGAAGATTTCCTGCTCCACGCCCACGTGATAACCGCCCAGCCCCGCCCCAGCCAACATCACCAGGGCGGCGAACAGCAGGATGCCGCGGCGCGCCGGACCGGAAAACTGCATCAATATGGTCACCAGCATCAGCGCCCCGGTAATGAACCAGGGGACGCGCTCGTAGAGGCACAGGATGCAGGGGCGCAGGCCCCCGATATATTGCGCGCTGTAGGCCGCCGACAGGATCGCCACGGTCACCAGCAGAATGAAGCCGGGAATGGTGTTTGGAGAAGTACGCATGCAAGCCGTTCCTGAATCCTAAAACAAATATTTCAAGGCGATGAATCCGCCGAACAATAACACGAAGGCGGCCAGCGTGACCAACTCCAGTTTGGTCTCGATGAAGGCGCGCACCGGCGGCCCGGCCCAGTACAAGAGCGCCGCTTCGAGGAAAAACCGCAATCCCCTGCTGGCCAGGGACGCCAGACCGAAAACGACTGGGTTCAGCATGGCGACGCCGCTGGCGATGGTTATCACCTTGTAGGGCAGCGGCGTCAGCCCGAACCCGAAGACGATCCAGGCGCCGTATTCCGCATAGGCGCCCTGGAATTTCGCAAAGGCGTCCTGCAGCCCGTATAAATCGATAATCGGCTGGCCGACCGTCTCGAACAGGAAATAGCCGATGGCGAAACCCAGGAATCCCCCCGCTATCGATGCCGCCGTGCAGACCCCGGCAATCAGCCAGGCCCGCCCGCGTTCGGCCAGCACCATGGGGATCAGCATGATGTCCGGCGGGATCGGGAAGACCGAGCTTTCCACGAACGAAATCCCGGCCAGCCAGGGCAACGCCCGGCGGTCGGCCGCCTTGGCCATGGTCCAGTCGTACAGCGGTCGCAGCGGTGATTTCATCCCATCCTCGAGTTGGTTGATCAGCGGGCGCGAGCATAGCGGCTCCGCCAATTGATTGGAACGGTCATTGACCGGCCGTTTCCGTTGACTATTATGCGCCTCATCACCGGCCCCGTGCCCCTGTGGCGGAACTGGTAGACGCGACAGACTCAAAATCTGTTGTCCTTACGGGCGTGGGAGTTCGAGTCTCCCTGGGGGCACCAATTTTTTCTTCCGGTGAAAACACCATGGGCGCCCGCCTTGGCGCGCGTCCCTGAAATAACCGGCGAAACCGGATCAAGACGGGGAGTTCGAGCCACCGTGCTCAGAGTTGAAAATCTCAACATGCGCTTCGGTGGCCTGCAGGCCGTGCGCGACTGCAGCTTCGAGATCGAGGCCGGCACCATCACTGGCCTGATCGGCCCCAACGGCGCCGGCAAAACCACCACCTTCAACATGATCGTCGGCGAGCTGAAGCCCACCTCGGGCCGCATCGTATTCGAGGGCGAGGATATCGCCGGTCTTCCCGCTTACAAGCTGTTCCACAAGGGCATCGTCCGCACTTTCCAGATTCCCCATGAATTCGGGCAGATGACGGTGCTGGAAAACCTGATGGTCGTGCCCCCCGATCAGCCGGGCGAACGCTTGTTCGTGAACTGGATCGCGCGGGCCAAGGTCGCGGCGCGCGAAAGGCAAGTCCGCCAGCGCGCCGAGGAAGCCCTCGAATTCCTCTCGATTTCGCACCTGCGCGACGAACTGGCCGGCAACCTGTCGGGCGGCCAGAAGAAACTGCTGGAGTTGGGCCGCACCATGATGACCGACGCCAGGCTGGTGCTGCTGGATGAACCGGGCGCCGGCGTCAACCCGACGCTGCTGCTGAAAATCCGCGACATGATTTCCGAACTGCACCGCGAGCGCGGTTATACCTTCTGCCTGATCGAACATGACATGGACCTGATTTCAAGCCTCTGCGACCCGGTCATCGTGCTGGCCGAGGGATGCGTGCTGACCCAGGGCAAGATGGAAGACGTGCGGCGCGACCCGGAAGTGCTGGACGCCTATCTCGGCGGCGGGGAGGACGAATAATGCCGACCCTTGAGCTCAGGGACGTTGTGGGCGGGTACGGCGACACGCAGATTCTGCACGGTGTTTCGATCACCGTCGATGCCGGCGAGATCGTGGTCGTCATCGGCCCCAATGGGGCCGGCAAGTCGACGGCCATCAAGGCGGTGTTCGGGCTGTTGAACCTGACCGGCGGCCAGGTGCTGCTGGACGGCGAGGACATCACCAACACGCCGCCCGAAAAGGTCGCGCGCAAGGGCGTGTGCTACGTGCCGCAGACCGCCAATATCTTTCCCAGCCTCAGCGTCGAGGAAAACCTGGAAATGGGTGCCTTCGTGCGCGAGGACGATTTCACCCCGCGTCTGCACGAAATCTACGACCTGTTCCCGCCCCTGAAGGAGCGCCGCCGCCAGGCCGCCGGCACGCTCTCCGGCGGCCAGCGCCAGATGGTGGCGATGGGCAAGGCGCTGATGCTGGAGCCGCGGATATTGCTGCTCGACGAGCCCACGGCCGGGCTGTCGCCGAAATTCCGCGGCGAGATATTCTCCATCGTCAAAACCGTGCACGCCGCCGGCACACCGATCCTGATGGTCGAACAGAACGCCAAGCAGGCGCTAAAGATCGCCGACCGCGGCTATGTGCTGGTGGACGGCCGCAACAAGTTCACCGGCACGGGCCGCGAGTTGCTGGAAGATCGGCAAATCGCGGCCATGTTCCTGGGCGGCCCCACGAACGGCGCAAAGGATAAGGCGGGGGACGGCGCGGCATGATCGATTTCATCGGCGATCTCGTCAATTTTTACCTGATCCCAGGCCTGGTCCTGGGCAGCATCTATGCGCTGGGCGCGATCGGCCTGACGATGACCTTCGGCATCCTGCGCTTCGCCAATTTCGCGCATGGCGAAACCATGACGCTGGGGGCTTATTTCGCCTGGACGCTGGTCCAGCTTACCGGCTGGCATCCCATCGCGGTGCTGCCGATCGCCATGGGGCTTACGGTGCTGGTGGTGCTCGGCATCGACCGGGGATTTTACAAACCCTTCCGGGCCAGCCCCACGATCATGCTGGTGATCGCGTCGTTCGGCATGATGCTGATGGTGCGCTCGGTCGTGCAGTTCATATGGGGTGTGCAGATGAAGGCCATGGTGCCTGGCATCCAGATGCCGGTGGTGCTGTTCGACTGGCTGCGCATCTCGCCGAAACATATGATGATCATAGCCTCCGTCCTGGTGTTGATGTTCGCCGTTCATTACCTGCTGACCTACACGAAAATCGGCAAGGCCATGCGGGCGATGTCGGATTCGCCGGAACTGGCGCGGCTGACCGGCATAAATACCGAGGCAGTGATTCGGGCGACCTGGATCATCGGCGCCGCGCTGGCCGCCGCCGCCGGCGTGCTGCTGGCGGTGGATACCCACGTCGAGACCATGATGGGCTTCAAACTGCTGCTGCCGGTCTTCGCCGCCACCATCCTGGGCGGCATCGGGCGGCCCTACGGGGCGGTGGCGGGTGGCCTGGTGATCGGGATGGCCGAGGAACTGTCGAGCTATCCGTGGATCGGAACCGAGCCGCTTTTGAACCCCGGCTACAAGGCAGGCGTGGCCTTCGCGATCATGGTCGCCATGCTGATCTGGCGCCCCAGCGGCCTGTTCCGGGGAAAGGTGTACTGAGATGGACCAGACTTACGGCATCTTCCTCTATGTCATTTCCCTGCTCACCATGGGCGGAATCTACGCGATCCTGGCGTTGGGTCTGAATATCCAGTGGGGTTTCACCGGGCTTTTCAACGCCGGTATCGCTGGGTTCTACGCCATCGGCGCCTATGTCAGCGCGATCCTGACGACGGCGCCCACGGCGCGGCATCTGGGCGGCTACGAGATGCCCTACCCGGTCGCCTTTGCCGCTGCAATGATTGTTGCCGGCATCCTTGCCTGGGGAGTCGGCAGGATCTGCCTCAGGCTGCGCAGCGACTATCTGGCGATCGCCACCATCGGCATCGCCGAAATCTTTCGCCTGATTTTGAAGAACGAAACCTGGGCGACCAACGGCCCCAGGGGCGTCTCGATGGTGCCGAAACCTTTCGCGACCTTGCCCGAGCCGTGGAACCATCTGGCCTTCCTGGCTATGGTGCTGGTCACCGTAGCAGCGATCTATCTGGCACTGGAAACCGCCCGCAAGTCGCCCTGGGGCCGGGTGATGACAGCCATTCGCGAAAACGAACCGGCGGCCCGCGCGGCCGGCAAGAACGTGGCCAGATTCCGCATGGAAGGCTTCGTCTTCGGCTGCATGCTGATGGCGCTGGCCGGGGCCTATACCTCCCACTACCTGAAATTCATCGGGCCCAACGCGACCGACCCGCTGACCGCCACTTTCCTGGTCTGGGTGATGCTGGTGGTCGGCGGCAGCGCCAATAACAAGGGGGCGATCCTGGGCGCCTTCCTGATGTGGACCGTCTGGTCGGCCACCGAGATCCTGACCAGCCGCCTGCCCGACGACCTGTCGATTCGCACCGCCTATGTGCGGATATTCCTGATCGGCCTGGTGCTGCAGATCGTGTTGCAGAAATTCCCCCGGGGAATCCTGCCCGAACAGCGGCTCGCATCGTCAGCGAAAGCCGCGGAAAATACCGGCCGACCGGCCGACCGACCATCTACTTGAACCCGTCCTGTTGACTTTCGGCCATGGCCGGGCATCATGAGCGGGATAGCCCATGCAACCGGGAAATTTTCGTAAACAGGGAGTAAACCCAATGCGCTTAATAAGCAAAACGACGCTTGCCGCCGCCGCGATCGCGCTCGCCGCGCCTGCTGCCCAGGCAGGCGAGATCAAGGTCGGCTCAGTTGGCGGCGTGACCGGCCCCATCGCCGAACTGGTCGCCGCCATCATCGACGGGCGGAACCTCGCCGCCAAGGAT
>DAOVHN010000588.1 GCA_030671915.1 Pseudomonadota bacterium | reverse complement strand
GCATTTCGGCTTCCGGGTGGTCTGGGTCAACCGCTTCGGCCAGCCGCCCGAACGCATCCCCGGCGCGCCGGACCGCGAGATCGACAACCTCGCCCCCCTGCCCGGCCTGCTGGGCATTGCCTGATCCATGACGGAATACCGCGAACGCCGTTACCTGGCCGAGGACGGGCTGTCGCTCTATTACCGCGATTACGGCGATCCGCTGTCGGCGGCGATCCCTGTTCTCTGCCTGCCCGGCCTGACGCGTAACTCGCGGGATTTCCACCGGGTTGCGTCGCGGCTTGCCGGGGAACGGCGGGTGATCTGTCCTGACTACCGTGGCCGAGGCATGTCGGACTACGATCCTGACGCCTCCCACTACCATCCCATGGTTCATATAAACGACGTGCGCCACCTGATGACGGTCGCGGGCTTTCATCGTGCCGTCATTATCGGCACCTCCTTCGGCGGCTTCCTGACCATGGGGCTGGCACTGGCCGTGCCCTCGGCGATTGCAGCGGTAGTGTTGAACGATGTCGGGCCCGAGGTCACGGACAGCGGGTTGGAACGCATCATGGATTATGTCGGCCGCGACCATCCGCAACCGGACTGGCCCAGCGCGGCGGCCGAGATGAAGCGCATGTTCCCCAACCTGTCCTTCGAGACCGACGAGGAATGGTTGGCCGGCGCGCGCGGCACCTGGCGCGAGGGCGACGACGGCATGCTGCATTTCGACTGGGATGTTCGCCTGGCCGGGACCATCGGCAAGGCGCGCCATGAGTTCGATCCATGGTCGCTGTTTCGCACCCTCCGCGGTATCCCCGTCCTTGCTTTTCGCGGGGAAAAGTCGGATGTACTAAGCCCTGAAATACTGGAACATATGCAGCGCGAGCATCCCGAACTGAAGGCCGTCACCGTGCCGGACGTGGGTCATCCGCTCAGCCTGTCCGAACCGCAAGCCGTGGAGGCCCTGAATGAATTCCTTGACCGAATTGAGTGACAACGAGACCAACTACTTCGCCAGTTTCGAGGACGTAGAGGCCGCGGCGCGGCGGTTGGAAGGCATCGCCGTTCGCACGCCGCTCCTGGAGGCGCCGCTGCTCAACGAAGAGCTCGGCTACCGGTTGATGGTCAAGGCGGAGCCGTTGCAGCGCACGGGTTCGTTCAAGTTCCGTGGCGCCTACAATACGATCTCGCAATTCGACGAGACGGCGCGCAAAGCCGGCGTCGTGGCATTTTCCTCGGGCAATCATGCGCAGGGCGTGGCGGCGGCCTCGTCGATGCTTGGCGTGCCGGCGATCATCGTCATGCCGTCGGACGCGCCAGCCATCAAGGTCGCCAATACGCGGGCCTGGGGCGCCAATGTAGTGCTCTATGATAGATATAAGGAAAACCGGGAGGAGATTGGCGCCCGGATTGCCGCCGACAGCGGTGCCATCCTGGTCAAACCCTACGACAATCCCGGCGTGATCGCCGGCCAGGGAACCGTTGGCCTGGAGGTCGTGGAGCAATGCAGCGAAGTGGGTGTCACGCCGGATGCGGTGGTCATCCCGTGCGGCGGCGGCGGGCTTTCGTCGGGCGTCACGCTGGTCCTGTCCCGCCTGTCGCCGGCTACCGATATCTGGACGGCGGAACCGGACGGCTGGGACGATACCGCCCTTTCGCTGGCCGCCGGCGAGCGGATTTCAGTGGATGGCACGGTCAAGACGATCTGCGATTCACTACTGCCGAACGCCCCCGGCGAGTTGACCTTCCCGATCCTGCGCGACATGGCCAAGGGTGGGCTTGCGGTCAGCGACGCGGCTGTGAAACGGGCCATGGCAGTGGCGTTCCGGCATTTCAAACTGGTGGTGGAGCCCGGCGGCGCGGCGGCGCTGGCGGCCGTTCTGGACGACAAAATAGACTGCCGGGGAAAGACCGTCGTCTGTATCTGTTCGGGCGGCAATACGGACCCGGCCCTTTACGCCGATATCCTGCGCGAACAATCCGCATAAACAAACCGGCCGGGGAATTATAACCCGGCCGGTCGGATAAGCACGGAGCTGGCGGTCTCCCGCCGGTCTGTATTAATTCGGCAGACTCTTGCCACCATCCGTGGTTTTCTTGTCCACATTGGCGGTCATGACCGGGGCCGGCTTGATGTCGGCGCCGTTGCCAACGGGAGCAGTCTTCAGTTTCTGTTCATCGACATGGGTCAACTGACCCTGGATGAAGGCGCCGGGTTCGATGGCGAGACTGAAATGATTGATGTCGCCGGTGATCTTGGCGCTGCGGCCCAATTCGACCACGCGCGCGGTGATCGATCCGTT
>DAOVHN010000120.1 GCA_030671915.1 Pseudomonadota bacterium | reverse complement strand
CAGGCACGCCGCCAACCTGGACGTGCCCGAGGGCACGACACCGGCCAGGCTGATGGAGGTCCAGAAACTCCCCAAGGAAGCCTGCTTCCTGGTCCTCCTCAACGGCGTCTATCTGACCCCCGCCGAACGAGAAACCCGCCAGATCCAGGAAGGTGACGCCATCGCCATCTGGCCCCCCATCGCGGGGGGGTAGGGGCGGGGCGTTCGCGCGGGATTCTCCGGCCCGCCGCCCCGCATGCTCGGTGATGGACAAGCGGTAGCGCTTTCCCTAAAGTCGCGCTGCCCTGAAACCGCTGGGTTTCGGGGGTAGGAAATTTTCACTCAAAGACTTTCAAGAGACCAGCCCATATGCGCTCTTCCCAGTATTTCATGCCGACCCTCAAGGAGACTCCTTCCGAGGCCGAGATCGTTTCGCATCGCCTGATGCTGCGCGCCGGCATGATCCGCCAGTCCAGCGCCGGGATATATTCCTGGCTGCCCATGGGCTTGCGGGTATTGAAGAATATCGAGCAGATCGTGCGCGAGGAACAGAACGCCATCGGCTGCCAGGAAGTGCTGATGCCGACCATTCAGCCGGCCGATTTGTGGCGCCAGAGCGGGCGCTACGACGATTACGGGCCGGAGATGCTGCGCATCCGCGACCGGCGCGACCGCGACATGCTCTACGGCCCGACCAACGAGGAACAGATCACCGAGATGTTCGCGGCCTCCCAGCGCAGCTACCGCGATGTACCGAAGCTGCTCTATCATATCCAGTGGAAGTTCCGCGACGAAATCCGCCCCCGTTTCGGCGTCATGCGCGGGCGCGAGTTCCTGATGAAGGACGCCTATTCCTTCGACCTGGACGCCGAGGCCGCGCGCCGGTCCTACAACAAGATGTTCGTGTCCTATCTGCGCACTTACGAGCGCATGGGACTGACCGCGATCCCCATGGCCGCCGATACCGGCCCGATCGGCGGCGACATGAGCCACGAATTCCTGATCCTGGCCGAAACCGGCGAGAGTGAGATCGCCTGCCACAAGGACCTGCTGGACAAGCGCTGGGCCGACCGGGCGATCGATTTCGAGAGCGACCTGCAGCCCATCGTCGACGAGTTCACCAGCCAGTATGCGGCGACCGACGAAATGCGCGATCCGGAACAGGAAAAGGCGCTGGGCGGCGACCTGGTCACCGCGCGGGGCATCGAAGTCGGCCATATCTTCTATTTCGGCACCAAATATTCCGAGAAGCTGGGCGCGGTCGTCACGGATCACGACGGCAAGGAAGTCACGGTAGAGATGGGCTCCTACGGCATCGGCGTGTCGCGCCTGGTCGGCGGCATCATCGAGGCCAGCCACGACGAGAACGGCATCATCTGGCCGGAATCGGTGGCGCCGTTCCATGTCGGGTTGATTAATCTGAAGGCCGGCGACGGCAAGACCACGGCGGCCTGCGACGATCTCTACGGCAAGCTGCGCGCCGCCGGCGTCGAGGTGTTGTATGACGACCGCGAGGGACGGGCAGGGCAGAAATTCGCCGATATGGACCTGATCGGCCTGCCCTGGCAACTTATCGTCGGCCCGCGCGGGCTGGACAACGGTGTCGTCGAACTGAAGAACCGGGCCAGCGGCGAACGCGAGGAACTCTCGCCCGAGTCGGCGCTCGCACAGCTGACGGGCTGATCCGCCATGATCCTTTCCGCATTCGAACGGCTGGTCGCCATCCGCTATCTGCGCGCGCGCAGGCAGGAAGGCTTCATCTCGATCGTCGCCCTGTTCTCGTTCATCGGCATCCTGCTGGGTGTCGGCGTGCTGATCGTCACCATGGCCGTGTTCAACGGTTTTCACCACGATTTGCTGTCCCGGATATTGGGTGTTACCAGCCATGTCACCGTCGTCGCCCAGGGCGTCGCGATCGAGGATTACGACGCGCTGGACCGGGAGATCGCCAAAGTGCCCGGTGTCACGCAGGTGACGCCGCTTATCGAGGGTCAGCTCATGGCGACGGCGAACGGGCGCGGCAACGGCGCACTCGTGCGCGGCATGACGGCGGCCAAGTTCATGGAGCGTGACGTGCTCGCCGACAGCCTGGTCATCGGGTCCCTCGACGAATTCGAAAAAGGCGAGGGCATCATACTGGGCAGCCGTCTGGCCGCCAGCCTTCGGGTTATACTGGGCGAACAGGTCAATCTGGTGTCGCCCCAGGGCGAGGTCACGGCCTTCGGCACGGTGCCGCGAATGAAGTCCTATCCGGTGGTCGGTATCATCGAGATCGGCCATTACGAATATGACAGCGCCATGATCATCATGCCGCTGGAGGCGGCCCAGCTCTTTTTCCGCTATCGCGGCGCCGTAACCCATATCGAAGTGATGGTCGAGGACCCGGATATGGCCGCCGAAGTCGCGCGCCTGATCGAGCCGATCGTCGGCCCGCGCGGACGCACCCTTGAATGGCAGAAACTCCACGGCCAGCTTTCCGCCGCCTTGCTGGTGGAGCGCAACGTGACCAGCCTGATTCTCGGAATCGTCATCCTGATCGCCGCGTTCAACATCATCTCGGGCCAGATCATGCTGGTGCAGGACAAGGCCAGGGGCATCGCCATCCTGCGCACCATGGGGGCGACCCAGGGGATGATCCTGCGGATATTCCTGGCCATCGGGGCCAGCATCGGCGTGGCCGGCACGGCCGTCGGCACAGCCCTGGGGGTGTCCTTCGCGATGAATATCGACAACATCCGCCTCTGGCTGGAAAAAGTCTTCGAGATCAATCTCTGGCCTCCGGAAGTCCGCTACCTGGTCTATCTGCCCTCGCGCATCGAAACCTTCGAGACGGTATTGGTTATCGTCGTGGCCCTCGTCCTCACCTTCCTTGCCTCGCTCTATCCGGCCTGGAAGGCGGGCCGGCTCGACCCCGTGGAAGTGCTGCGCTATGAATGACGCGCCGGTGCTGAAACTCGACAATATCGCGCGGGCCTACAAGACGCCGTGGGGGCCGCCGCTGGAAGTGTTGCGTGGCGCCTCGCTGACGATCGGGCGGGGCGAGCTGGTGGCCATGGTCGCGCCGTCGGGCGCCGGCAAATCGACCCTGCTGCATGTGGCCGGGCTTCTGGAACGGCCGGACGGCGGCGATGTGCTGATCGACGGCAAATCCTGCGGCGCGATGAACGACGACAAGCGCACCGCCACCCGGCGCAACGCGATCGGCTTCGTCTATCAGTTCCACCATCTGCTGCCGGAATTCTCGGCGCTGGAGAATGTCGCGATTCCCAAGATGATCGCCGGCATGGCCAAGGGCGAGGCCCGGCGCGAGGCGATGGCGCAACTCGACTCGGTCGGACTGGCGGACCGTGCCTCGCATCGCCCGGCGCGCCTGTCGGGCGGCGAGCAGCAGCGCGTAGCGATCGTGCGGGCGCTGGCCAACAGGCCGAAGCTGCTGCTGGCCGACGAACCCACCGGCAACCTGGATATCGGTACCGCGAACACGGTGTTCGAGATGATGGTCGGGCTGGTGCGCGAAACGGGTCTCAGCGCCCTGATCGCGACTCACAACCCCGACCTCGCCCGCCAGATGGACCGTGCGGTCACCCTCGAGGACGGCAAACTGGTCGCGGCGGAAGTCTGAAATCCGCTCAGAGCCATGTTATCCCCGTAATCCACAGCGCGGCGCCGATTCCGACGTTGTCGGCGGGGGCGGGACGGGGGTAGTCTGCCCGAATCATGCCGCATGCCGATTTCGTTCATCTGAGGGTCCATTCCGCCTACTCGCTTTCCGAGGGCGCGCTGAAGATCAAGGACCTGATCTCGCTCTGCAAGGCCGAGCGCATGCCGGCCGTCGCGGTCACCGATACCGGTAACCTGTTCGGCGCCATGGAGTTTGCGCCGGCCGCGGCCGGGGCCGGCATTCAGCCGATCGTCGGGGCACAGCTCGGCATTCGCCGCGAGGATGGCGAGATTCGCAACGGCGCCCCCTCGCCGGCCCCCGACCAGCTGGTGCTGCTGGCCCAGAACGAGGCGGGCTACGCCAACCTGCTGCATCTGCTGAGCAAATCCTTCCTCGACACGCCGCCGGGCGACCTGCCGCAGGTCTCGCTGGCCGACCTGGAGTCCGGCGCGGCCGGGCTGATCGCGCTGTCGGGTGGCTCGGCCGGGGCGATCGGCAGGCTATTGGGCGGCGAGCAAATGGATGCCGCCGCCGCCATGACCGACCGCCTGGCCGCCATGTTCGATGGGCGCTTCTATATCGAACTGATGCGCCACGGGCTGGCGATGGAGGACCGCATCGAGCCCGGCCTGCTGGATCTTGCCTATGCGAAGGGCCTGCCGCTGGTCGCCACCAACGAGGCCTTCTTCGCCGACCGCGGCATGTACGAGGCGCATGACGCGCTATTGTGCATCGCCGGCGGCGCCTATGTCGGGCAGGCCGACCGCCGCCGCTTGACGCCGGAACATTACTTCAAATCCGCCGCCGAGATGCGCGCGCTGTTCGCCGACCTGCCGGAGGCCGTGGACAACACCCTTGCCGTCGCCCGGCGCTGCGCCGTCATGCCGGAAATGCGCGATCCCATACTGCCCGTCTATACCAAACTTGGCGGACGCACAGAGATCGAGGCCTTGCAAGACCTCGCCGCGCGGGGGCTGGAGGTGCGGCTTGAGGCCCAGATATTCGCCGAGGACATGGACGATTCCGCCCGCGATGAGGTCGCCAAACCCTACCGCGAACGCCTGGATTACGAGCTCGGAATCATCGAACAGATGGGCTTTCCCGGCTATTTCCTGATCGTCGCCGACTTCATCCTGTGGACCAAGGACCAGGGCATCCCCGTCGGCCCGGGGCGCGGCTCGGGCGCGGGCTCGGTGGTCGCCTGGGCGTTGACGATTACCGACCTGGATCCATTGCGCTGGGGGCTTCTGTTCGAGCGGTTTCTTAATCCCGAACGTGTCTCGATGCCGGATTTCGACATTGATTTCTGCATGGAGCGGCGCGACGAGGTGCTGGACTACGTGCAGAAGGAATACGGCGCCGACCGCGTCGCCCAGATCATCACCTTCGGCAAGCTGCAGGCCCGCGCCGTGCTGCGCGACGTGGGCCGCGTGCTCGAACTTCCCTATCCGCTGGTCGACCGCATCTGCAAGATGGTGCCCAACAACCCGGCCAGTCCGGTGACGCTGAGCGAGGCCATCAACGGCGAGCCAGCGCTGCAGCAGATTCGCGACGAGGACCCGGCGGTCGCCCGCATGATCGCCATCGCGCTCAGGCTGGAGGGGCTTTACCGTCACGCCTCGACCCATGCGGCCGGCGTGGTGATCGGCGACCGCCCGCTGGAGGAACTGGTCCCGCTCTACCGCGACCCGCGTTCCACCATGCCGGTCACCCAGTTCAACATGAAGTATGTGGAGCAGGCCGGCCTGGTCAAATACGATTTCCTGGGCCTCAAAACGCTGACCGTTTTGGCCAAGGCGGTCGAGCTGTTGGCCGCGCGCGGGGTCGAGATCGACATCAGCGCCCTGCCGCTGGAGGACGTCAAGACCTTCGAAATGCTCAGCCGCGGCGAGACGACGGGCGTGTTCCAGCTTGAATCGAGCGGCATGCGCGACGTGCTGCGCAAGCTGCGCCTCGACCGCTTCGAGGACATCATCGCCGTCGTGGCGCTCTACCGCCCGGGCCCGATGGACAATATCCCCAGCTATATCAAGCGCAAGCATGGCGAGGAGAAGCCGGACTACCTGCATCCCAGCCTGGAGCCGATCCTGAAGGAAACCTACGGGATCATGATCTACCAGGAACAGGTGATGCAGATCGCGCAGACCCTGTCGGGCTATTCGCTGGGCGGGGCCGACCTGCTGCGCCGCGCCATGGGCAAGAAGATCCAGGCCGAGATGGACGCCCAGCGCAACGACTTCATCGAGGGCGCGGTGGAACGCGGCGTCGCCAAGGCCCAGGCCGGCCGCATCTTCGACCAGGTCGACAAGTTCGCCGGCTACGGCTTCAACAAGAGCCACGCCGCGGCTTATGCGCTGGTCGCCTGGCAGACGGCGTACCTCAAGGCCAACTATCCGGTCGAGTTCATGGCCGCCCTGATGACCATCGAACAGGGCAATACCGACAAGATCGGCATGCTGCGCGCCGAGTTGGACCGCATCGGCGTGCCCCTGCTGCCGCCCGACGTCAACCGCTCCGGCGCGAGCTTCACGGTGGAGATGGTGGGCGCTCTGGCCGCGAACTCCCACCCCCTCCCCAACCCCTCCCCCGCCCAGGCGGGAGAGGGGCCCGATAATCCGTCGCCCGCAAAAAGCCCCTCTCCCTTGAGAGGGGGAGGGGGTGGGGAGGGGGGTGACGCTCCAGACCCCGAGGGGGGTGACGCTCCCAAGGCCGATGAGAAGAGCACCGCCATCCGCTATGCGCTGGCCGCGGTGCGCAATGTCGGCGCGGCGGCGATGGAAGCCCTGGTCGAGGAGCGCGAGGCCAACGGCCCCTATGAAAGCCTGATGGATTTCGCCGAGCGGCTGGACGCCCGCCAGGTCAACAAACGGGCGCTGGAACATCTCGCGGGCGCCGGTGCGCTCGAATGTCTGGGCGTCAACCGCCGCCAGGCCTGGGAGTCGCTGGATTTGGTGATGCGCCACGCGGCGCTGGCCCAGTCCGAGCGCGAGAGCAACCAGTCGAGCCTGTTCGGCGGCGACGACGCGGCGACCAGCCTCGCCCCCGCCATCCCCGACCGCCCCGAATGGCCGGTAGAGGAGAAGCTGACCCGCGAGTTCGAGGCGCTGGGCTTCTACCTCTCGGCCCATCCCATGGAATCGCACCGGCAGCTTTGCGACCGGCTGGGGGTGGTGCAATACCGCGACGTCGCCTCGGGCGCGGCGCGGGGCCAGTCGGTGACGCTGGCCGGCATCGTCGGCGCGCGGCGCCTCACCACCTCGTCGCGCGGCGCGCGCATGGCCTTCGTGCAGATGTCGGACGCCAGCGGCAGTTTTGAGGTCACCCTGTTTTCCGAGGTCTTGGCCGGCGCGCGCGAGCTGCTGGAGGCCGGCAAGCCGCTGGTGATGAAGGTAGAGGTGCAGCGCCGCGAGGAGGACATCCGCCTCACCGCGCTCCGCGTGGAGCTACTGGACGACGTCGCCGCCCACGCCGCCGCGGGCCTGCGCATCTTCCTGGGCGACGAGGGCGCGGTGGAAAACCTGGCGGCGGTCTTCAAGGAGCATGGCGCGAGGGGCCGCGGCCGGGTCAGTCTGGTCCTCGACGCCGGCGATCGCGAGGTGGAAATGGAACTGGGCCAGAGCTATGCCATCGGCACGGCCATGCGCGGGGCCATTAAATCGATCCCGGGGATCGT
>DAOVHN010000502.1 GCA_030671915.1 Pseudomonadota bacterium | reverse complement strand
GTGCCCTTGGCGGCCTTGACGCCCAGCTTGACCGCCTGCGCCTGGCGCATCAGCGAGATATTGCAAGGCGCTGCCTCGTTCCAGCAGGTCGCGACGCCGACGAAGGGCTGCGCGATCTCGGCGTCGGTCATGCCCATGGCGTAATAATAAGAACGGTGCGGTGCCGATTCGGGGCCAACGGAAACATAACGGCTGGGCAGTTTGGACTTATCGATGGCCATTGGGTGCATTCCTCCTGGGACTCTTGATTGATCGCGGCTGTTGGACAGGCCGCACGATATCGCCGGAGACGGCCGCAATCCACCTATATTTCCGCGACCGTTCGCCCCGCGCGCCACGGGTGACATAGTTAGTTCCCAGGCGCTACAGTGAATAGTCGGAAATCCGGAGCATCCATGTCGAATCGGCACGCTAAAATCGTGATTCTTGGCGGTGGCCCCGCGGGCGCTGCGGCGGCCATCGGTCTCGCGCGCCTGGGCCATGAACCGCTTCTGGTCTCTGCCCCGCGCCGGCAAGCCGCCGTCGAGGGTTTCTCCGACCGCACCATGCAGGCGCTTGAAACACTGGGATTCGCCAGGGCGCTTGACGCTGTAGGGCCGAAGGTCGGGCGCCGGGCCTTCTGGGGCGGCGACCAGAGCCGCGTGAATACGGAATTCGTTGTCGACCGCAAGCTGTTCGATGCTGCCCTGCTGGCCGATGTCGAGGCCAAGGGTATCAAGGTCCTGCATGAACGCGTGGCCCGCGTTATTCGGTCGGGGCCGCCGTGGCGGGTTCACCTCGCCTCCGCCAGCGTCATCACGGCGGATTTCCTGGTCGAGGCCAGGGGCCGCGCCGCGCCGGTATCGTCGAGTGAGCGCCTGCAGGGGCCGGCGACGGTATCGCTGGCGCGGGTCTGGCGCGGCGTCGACGAGACACCGGCCACCGCCGTCGCCGGAATGCGGAACGGCTGGTCGTGGTACGCCAGCCCCGGCGGCGGGCGGGCCATGCTGCAGTTCCTGGTATCGGCGGAACCGGGCGATCTGCCCAAGCGGCACGGCCTCGCCGCCTTTTACGATGAGATGCTGCGCGCAAGCGGCCTGCCGCGCGAATGGGTGGCCGGCGGCGAGCCGATGGGCGATGTCGTTGTGCGGCGCGCCAACCCCATCTGTGCGAACCATCCGCTCGGGGATCGTTCGATCCGCATCGGCGACGCCGCCATCGCCCCCGACCCGCTGTCGGGGCACGGGGTCTATGTGGCGCTGGGCGGCGCGCAGGCGGCGGCCGTCACGATCAACACGCTATTGGGCAAGCCGGAAAACGCAAACCTGGCGCGGTCGTTCTACGAGGAACGTTGCTCGCTGGACTTCATGCGCCTTTGCCGGGTCGGCCGCGCCTTCTATGAAGAAGAGCGGCGGTGGGCGGATCGGCCCTTCTGGCGCCACCGCAGCGAATGGCCGGACCGCGAACCGCCGCACCCGCCGATGGACGCCTTCGCACCCCGCATAGAGCGCCGGCCCGTCGTCGAGGATGGTATCATTGCCGAGCATGAGGTCGTGGTTACCCCTGACCATCCAAGAGGCGTATGGGTGGTGGATGGCGTGCCGCTCGCGGCGCTTCGCAGGGCCTTGCAGGCGGATGGCCAAGAGGCCGATATGGACCGTCTTGAAAAGGAACTGGAACGGCCTTGCAAGTCGATTGAACTCGCCCGGCGCTGGTTGGCTGACAGATCTCTATTAAAGTAATATTTTCAATTTCTTAAAATGTTTTAATAATCAAAAGAATAAACGTTAACTATCATTACGTGCATTACAATGTGTCTATAAACCCATACATAATCTAGGCTTTTTTCTGTTGCCGCCCGCGGCGAATTGACGCTATCATTCGAACACTAAGTATACGGGAGGCCTCTTGGCGGATCGTCGATCTCGACCAAGGGCATAACAAACATACCGGGCGCCAATGCGCCCGGACATGACAAGGGGGGCACCATGCCGCGACGCATTCGGCCGCTTTTCCGCACTTTGTCTGCAATTGGTATCAGTCTGGGATTTGTCACGCTTGCGGCGCCGGCCGGCGCGCAGCAATCGGGCGAGGCGCTCGTGAACTCCCGCTGTTCCGGCTGTCACGAAAGGATGGCGGACGGCAAGCTCAGCCGCGTCGGCGAGATCCGCAAGACGCCCGAGGGCTGGGACATGAACATCGCCCGCATGATGATCATGCATGGCGTCGAAGTCACGTCCGACGATCGCTCGGCGCTGGTCAAATATCTGTCCGACACCCAGGGGCTGGCCCCGGTCGAGACCCGCGACTGGCGTTATATACTGGAGCGCAAGCCGGCGGTGATCGAGAACATCCCGGATGAAGATCTCGGCGTGATGTGCGCCCGCTGTCACAGCTACGCCCGCACCGCCCTGCAGCGCCGCGACGAGGCCGACTGGGTCAAACATGCGCATTTCCATCTGGGCCAGTGGCCGACAACGGAATACCAGGCGCTGGGGCGCGACAGGAACTGGTGGGAAATCGCCTCTACCGTGGTGCCGAAGAAGCTGGCCAAACTCTATCCCTACGAGAGCACGGCCTGGAACGCGTGGAAAGACCGTCCCACGGCCGACCTGTCCGGGGCCTGGCGCGTCGTCGGCAACAGGCCCGGCAAGGGCAGTTTCGAAGGCATGGTGGCGCTGACCGGTAAAGGCGGCGACAATTACGCGGTCCGCATGGAGATCAACTATTCGGACGGCAGCAGCGCCAAGGGCAGCGGCGCGGCCATCGT
>DAOVHN010000655.1 GCA_030671915.1 Pseudomonadota bacterium | reverse complement strand
CATGTCGTCCACCACCAGCGGCAGGCCAAGGCCCGCCAGGTTGATCGCCAGCCCCGCCGCGATCGCCAGGATCACCGGGTTGCGGGCCAGCGCCGAGGCGACGCGTGCCCAGCCGCCGTTACCGTCGGGGCCGTACAGCGTCAACACGATCGCCGCGAAGACATTGACCAGCGGCGTGCCGACCGCCACCACGATCGCCGCCAGCACGCCGCCCTCGATGCCGAACAACGCCTCGGCGGCGGCAAAGCCGACATAGATATTGGGCCGCATGCAGCCCTGGAAGGCCGCGCCGAAGCCGGGCCCGTCCAGCCCCGACAGCGGCTTCAGCAGGAAGGCCAGCGCCGCCATGGCGAACAGCCCGGCGGCGACCCCCAGCCCCATGGGCCCCAATGGCATGCCGGCCAGGTCGGCGCCGGCGATACGGACCACCAGATAGGCCGGGAACAGCACATAGAAGACCAGCCGGTCCACATCGGCCCAGAATGCCTCGCCGAACCAGCCGGCCCGCCGCAGGCCCCAGCCGAACAGGATCAGCAGGAAGACGGGTGCGAGGGCGGAAAGGATGTTCGGCATGAGCTGATTGTGTGGGAGGCGATGCTTCACCCTGCACCGGCCGTGCGGCTCAGTCAATCGGGTGCAGGCGCGGCAATTGTCGCGCGGCTTGCAAAGGGTGCCGCGCGGTGCCATTTAGTGGTGCTACGAGGGAACGCAAAACGGTTACCGGGGTGCGTGGAAAGGGCACGACGAGCATGACAGGCCGCGACCCGATCGAGGCGACAGAAGAATCCTTCGCCGAGGAAATAGCCAACACCGTAACGCATGGTATCGGCGCGGCTCTCAGCGTCGCCGGGCTGGTCGTCATGGTACTGCTGGCGACGGTCAGCACCAACCCATGGTCGGTCGCGGCCGTTGCCGTATTCGGGTCGATGCTCGTCCTGCTGTATCTCATCTCGGCGCTGTATCACGGCGTCGCGCATGGCAAGGCCAAGCGGGTTCTGAAGCTCCTCGATCACATCACGATTTTCCTTTTGATCGCCGGCACCTATACGCCGATCGCGCTTCTGGCGTGGTCGACCGGGCCGGACTGGTTTTTGCTGGCGACGATCTGGTCGCTCGCCGTGCTCGGCATCGTCCTGAAAATCGTCTGGGCCGGGCGCTTCAAAGGGCTGAGAATAGCGCTCTATGTCGCCATGGGCTGGCTGGCCATAGCCTGGGCCGGGCCGTTGATCACCGGATTGGGCTGGGGCGGCACGGGCCTGCTGCTGGCCGGCGGCCTTGCCTATACCGGGGGCATCGCGTTCTATGCCTGGGACAGCCTGCCGTTCAACCACTCGATCTGGCACATATTCGTGCTGGCCGGCAGCGCGGCGCATTTCCTCGCCATCGTCTTCTTCGTTATTTAAGATCGCGCCATAATGTCCAGCGCGCCCTGCAGGATCCAGGCCGCGGCCATCTTGTCCACCACCTCACCGCGGCGCTTGCGGGTCATGTCGGCCTCGCCGATCAGCACCCGTTCGACCGCCGCCGTCGACAACCGCTCGTCCTGGAAGGCGATGGGGATGTCGAACTTCTCCATCAGGTTCGCCGCGAACTGGCGCGTGGACTGACAGCGCGGCCCCTCCGTCCCGTCCATGTTGATCGGCAGGCCCAGCACCAGCCCGCCAACATTATGCTCGTCGATCAGATCTTTAAGCGCCAGCGCATCGGCGGTGAATTTCTTGCGCGCCAGCGTCACCAGCGGCGAGGCGATGGCGAACCCCGCATCCGACAGCGCCAGCCCGATCGTCTTCGACCCCAGATCCAGCCCCATCAACCGCGCGCCGCGCGGCACGGCATCGCGAAGCTCTGACAGGGTGACGATGGGCATGGGTAGGGACCTTTGCTGGTTGGATGACAGGCAGCCTAGTCGCCGCGCGGTGCCACCGCAATCGGATGTCAT
>DAOVHN010000698.1 GCA_030671915.1 Pseudomonadota bacterium | reverse complement strand
ATCACGCTGGCCGTATCGGCCGGAAGGGTCGAGGTTCGGGTCTTGCTCGTAATTCAGGCAAGTACCTGGAGTTTCACCCGTTTCCGATCCGGGGTCAACGGGGCTTGGTCCCGAGGGGGTGCCTGGCAGGCATGCCTCTGCCCCCGTACGTTTGACAATCCGTGCTTCATAAGCACACTAAGTATCTGTTTGGCTCGCCCGCCACCCCCGCGACAAAAAGGGGCTGGCCGGGGGCGGGGTGCGGGCCATATACAGTCACGCCACCGAAAATGCCGCCCCCAGCAAGGGAATACCATGAAGGCTGACGCACTGACCCTGGGCCACGGGCTTTCCTCCGCCGATCTCTCGACCGCGAGGGGCTGGTCCGGCTGGACGGGTTGTTCCGGCGCGCCCTGGGGGCCGCCGACGGGGATTTGCGCCGGCGGCTGGAGGCTGCCGGATGCCATGCATGATTGGCGCCGAATAGGGGCGTGGTCAGCGCACCCGCGTTATCTTCTCCGCCCGCCCTTGACGAATGGGAATACGTCGGTGACCCCGATGATGTCCGTTACAAGGAGAACAATGAAAATGATCAGCAGCGCGCCGATGAGCGCTTCTGCAACGCCCTGACCGGCCGGCATCGAATCGATACGGGCCGCGATCTGTCGGATCTCGATATCCGACAAGGTAGCGACACGCGCCAGCGCCTCGTTGGGATCGACGCCCTCGGCCTGGAGCTGGTGCTGTACGTCCTGGCGCATGATCAGAGCCACGATCCGCATGCGGTCGGCCTCGATCTCGCTCTTTGCGACAACCTCGTCGGTGGACACCAGCGCGGCCTGCGCGACGCCCAGCGGCATCGACACCACCATCAGCAGCACGGCCATCGGGAACGCCAGGAACCTGCAATATTTGCGGATAAAGAACATTCACATCCTCCTTTTCGGAGCCGTTTCAGCCACCCGGAACTCTCCCGCGATTCCATTGGAATTGGCGGCAAGTCTAACGCGGATAAAGGGGCGGTGCAACGGTGCCTGCCCGCCCCATCCTCGCCGCTGGTTTGACAAACCGCATTTCATAAGTACACTGATGATCTGTCGGGCTCGTTTATGCCCCCTCGCCCGCCACCCCGCGACAAAAAGGGGCTGGCCGGGGGCGGGGTGCGAGCCATATACAGTCACGCTACCGAAATACCGCCACCAGCAAGGGACCCGAGCATTACCATGAAGGCTGACGCGTTGATTCTGGCCCACGGGCTTTCCTTCGACGATCTGTACGACCGCGAGGGGCTGGTCCGGCTGGACGGTTTGTTCCTGGATGCCCTGGGGGCGGCCGATCGCGATTTGCGGCGGCGGCTGGAGGCCGCGCGGGCCCAGGCGGGGGCGCGTTCGGGTTCGGGGGGCGATACCGGGGCGCTGACGCGGCTGGAGGAATCCGAGCTTATCATGGAGCTCGCGCCGCATCTTGAGGGCTTTATCGGCGGGCTGTTCGGGATTGGCGACGCACTGGCGGCGCTGCGCGGGGAGCATGAGGCGCTGGCGCCGGTCTTCGAGGTCAGGCGCAATTTCGTGCAGCGCCGGGCGGTCAAGAAGATCAAGGCCGAGGCGGCGGCCGCGCTGGACGGCGAGGCGCTGACGGGCGAGATGGTGGCGCTGCTGGGCGGGCCGGTGACGGAGCTTGGCTTCGCGGCCGCGGTTGCCGAATGGCTGGGCGATGAGGAGGCCAACGCCGGGGCGCTCGGCACCGCCGAATCCTACGCCGCCTGGGCGGTGCTGACGCCGGGGGGCCAGGCGCGCCATGATGGCGGGGTGCTGT
>DAOVHN010000038.1 GCA_030671915.1 Pseudomonadota bacterium | reverse complement strand
GCCCTCGATGGTGGTGATTTCCTGCCCGTCGCAGGCCACCGCAAAGTTGATGCAGGACCGCGCCGGCGCGCCGTCGATCAGCACCGTGCAGGCGCCGCAAACGCCATGCTCACAGCCCAGATGGGTGCCGGTAAGCTGCATATGGCCGCGCAGGAAGTCGCCCAGATGGGTGCGCGGCTCCACCGCCGCGGTGATCTTCTCGCCATTGACGGTGAGCGTGATGGTCTTCATGAGCCGAACGCCTGCCGCAGGGCGCGCCTGACCGCCGTATTGTGCATGACAAGCTGCGCCGGTTCGAAGGCAATATCCAGCGCATCGATGGCAGCGGCGATTCCATTCACGCCGGGGATGCCGTCGCCCAGCCTGTCCTCGAGTTCGCCCAGCCGCTTCGGCGCGCCGCCCAGCGCGCCCAGTACCACGCGGCGGATATCGTTGGCCGGGTCGAACACCACACCGCAGATCGTCTCGGCGAATTCGCCGGTCTTACGGCAGAACTTGAAGTAACCCCAGCGCGCGGCGTCGGACAAGACGGGAATTTCTACGGCAATCAGCACCTCGCCCTCGTTGAGGGCGATTGCGAAGGCGCCCAGCAGGAAATCGTCGATGCCGATGCGGCGCGTGCCGCCGGTTCCCGCCACGACCAATGTTGCATCCAGCGCCGTCAGCGCGCTTGGCCAGTCGGCGGCGGGGTCGGCATGGCACAGGCTGCCGCCGATGGTGCCGCGGGTGCGGACCGGGCGGTACGCGATATCGGATGCGACGGAGGCCATCATGCCCTTCGTCACATCGGGCAACGCGCCGTCCTCGACCTGCGC
Source organism: Pseudomonadota bacterium (assembly GCA_030671915.1). Classification (GTDB taxonomy): domain Bacteria; phylum Pseudomonadota; class Alphaproteobacteria; order UBA8366; family JADFVY01; genus JADFVY01. The sequence continues at coordinate 9,127 of DAOVHN010000038.1, read as the reverse complement.
ATGGGTGACGGCCGCGCCGACCACCAGCTTGCCGTCACCCTGGCTGTAGCCGTTGAGTTCGTCCAAGCGGCGCAGATCGACCAGCAGGTCGGGCGTCGCCAGCCGCATGTTCAGCATCGGGCCCATGGACTGGCCGCCAGAGACCGGCTTGCCGCCGTTTTCCGCCAGTCGCGAGAGCGCCTCGTCCAGGCTGGCCGGCGCCTCGTAATCGAACTTCGCCGCCTTCATTCCGCCGCCGCCTTCGCCTTGGCCGCCTGGATCGCATCGAGGATCCGGTGTGGCGTCATCGGGGTCTCGCCAACCTCCGCGCCCAACGGTTTCAGCGCGTCGTTGATGGCGTTACCGATGGCCGCATGGGGCGCAATCGCGCCGCCCTCGCCGACGCCCTTCTGGCCGTGCGTGGTGTAGGGCGAAGGGGTTTCGGTATGAAAGATGCGGATCTTCGGCACTTCGGTCGGCCCGGGCAGGATGTAGTCCGCCAGCGTCGAGGCCAGCGGCTGGCCCTGTGGCGAATAGGGCATTTCCTCGTAAAGCGCGGTGCCGATGCCCTGCGCCGCGCCGCCATACGTCTGACCTTCCACGACCATCGGGTTGATCAGCGTGCCGCAATCCTCGACGATTACATAGTCCAGGATTTCGACCTGGCCAAGGTCAGGGTCCACCGCAACCGTCACGGCATGGGTGGCGTAGCCGAACACACCGGTCTCGATGCCGGGTTTGTAGCCCATCACCACTTCCAGCCCGCTCTCGTTAATTTCCTCGGGCAACTGGTCCGGGCGCAGATACCAGGCGCGGCCGACATCGGCCAGCGGCACTTCACCGGACGGGCCCTTCATCATGCCGCCTTCCAGCCTCACCTCATCCGGCTTGCATTGCAGAAAATGGGCGGCGATCGGCGCCATGCGCGGGATCAGCTCGCGGCAGCAGGTCGCCACCGCGCCGCCGGCCATGACGATGCCGCGCGAGGCATAGGTGCCGGTGGAAAAGGGTGTCGTCCCGGTGTCGCCATGGATCACCGTAATCCGGTCCAGCGGTATGCCGAGTTCCGTATTGGCGATCTGCGCCAGCGTCGTTTCCATGCCCTGGCCGTGGCTCTGCACGCCGACGCGGATTTCCAGCCCGCCATCGGCGGTCAGCTTCACGGACGCGTTCTCGTAACCCGGCACCACGGCGATGCCCCAGGCGCCGAAGACAGGGCGGCCATGGGCGGTCTGTTCCACGTAGGTCGCGAAACCGACGCCGATCAGGCGGCCGTCGGGCTCGCCCTGCTGCTGACGCCCGCGGATGCCGGCGACGTCGATCTTCTCCACCGCCTCGCGCACGCCGGCGGGATAATCGCCGCTGTCGTAGAATTTGTTGGTGACGTTGGTAAACGGCATCTGTTCCGGCTGAACCAGATTTTCCGCCCGCACCTCATGCGGTTCGCGCCCGACCTCGCGCGCCACGGCATCGATCGTCAGGTCCATGGCGAAACAGACGCCGGGCCGGGCCACCCCGCGATAGGGGGTGAAGGGCGGCTTGTTGGTGGCGACCGATACGGTGCGGCAGCGGTACTTGCCGAAGGCATAGGGCCCCGGCAGGTTGCCGCCGGCCTGGCCGGCCTCGATCACCGCGGTGAAGGGCCAGACCGAATAGGCGCCGACACTGATGGTGACGGTCGCGTCCAGCCCCAGCAGCTTGCCGCGCTCATCTGCGAAGGCCTTGACCTTGTAGTAATGTTCGCGCGTGTTGGCGCCGGCGGTCAGATGCTCGCGCCGGTCCTCGATCCAACGCACCGGATGGCGTCGTTTCAGCGCCAACCAGGCAACGCAGATTTCCTCGGGCTGCAGTATGCATTTATAGCCGAATCCGCCGCCGACATCTGGCGCGATGACACGGATTTTCTCTTCCGCCAGCCCCAGGCACATGGACAGCCCCGAGCGGATCGAATGCGGCACCTGGGTGGAGGTATAGACGACAAGCTGGCTGGCCGTATCGTCCCAATGGGCCAGCACCGCCTTGCCCTCCATCGGGTTCATCACCTGGCGGGCCATCTTGTATTCGCGCTCGACGATGACCGGCGCGGTTTTTTCCAAGTCGCCCAAATCGCCGCCGACCACCGCGTCGAGGAAGAAATTGTCGCCCCAGTCCTCATGCACCAGGGCAGAACCGGACTGGACCGCCGCCTCGACGTCGCAGACGGCGGGCAGTTCCTCCAGGTCGGGGCGGAGCAGATCGACCATATCCTCGGCCTCGGCCCGCGTGCGCGCCACGCACATGGCGATGGCCTCGCCGGCATAGCGCACCTTGTCCGTCGCCAGCGGCGGAAAGTCGGACGCCTTGAAGCCCGGCACCGTCGCCACCGCGCGGACCGGCGTCACGTCCGCCAGATCGGCGGCCGTATAGACCTGCGATTTCAGATCGTCGGGAATGTCGATGCCGCGGATGCGCCCATGCGCCAGCGGGCTGCGCAGGAAGGCCACATCATGCAGGTTGGGCAGCAGGATGTCGGACACGAACCGCCCCCGCCCGTGCAGATGCCGCTCATCCTCCTTGCGCTTGACCCGTGCGCCGATTCCGCTGTCGCTCATGATACCGGTCTATTCACTCGCCGTTATGCCGCCCCGAAGGCGATGGACAGTATGCTGAGGGTCTTTGGCCTGTCAAAGAGAAAACCGGGTAGCTATCGGGCTTTAACGATCCACGCAAAGATCCATCTGGTCGCGCCAGTCGGGTATCGTGATTCCGAAGGTCTCGCGCAGTTTCGTGCAGTCCAGCAGGGAATTGGCGGGACGTTTCGCCGGGGTCGGGTAATCCGATGTCGAGATGGGATGCACCTTCTTGCAGCGAACCGGCTGGCCCGTGGCGCGCAGCCATTCGACGATCGCCTCGGCGAAGCCGTGCCATGTGGTCTCGCCCGATGCGGTCAGATTATAAATACCACCCTTCTCGGCCAGGATTCCGGTGTCGGCCGGTGCGCCGCAGCGCGCCAGGATCAGCGCCGTCGCCCCGGCGATGCCGCGCGCCCAGGTCGGCGCACCGGTCTGGTCGGCGACGATGCGCATTTCCTCCAGTTCGCCGGCGAGGCGCCGTACCGTCAGCAGGAAGTTGGCGCCGCGCATCGAATAGACCCAGCTTGTGCGCAGGATCAGATGGGCGCAGCCGGAATCGCGGATCGCCGCCTCCCCCGCCAGTTTGGTGCGGCCATAGGCGTTCAGTGGGTCAGTTAGGTCGCTCTCCATGGCGGGCAACTCGCCGACGCCGTCGAAAACATAATCGGTCGAATAATGCACCAGCGCGATGCCGAGCCGCTTGGCTTCCTCGGCCAGCAGGCCGGGCGCATCGGCGTTTATCGTCCGGGCCAGCGCCTCATCCTCCTCGGCGCGGTCGACAGCGGTGTAGGCCGCCGCATTGACGATCAGGGAGGGCGCGGTCTCCCGCACGGCGCGGCTGAGCGCATCGGGGTCGGCAAGGTCTGCCTCGGCCCGCTCCAGCGCCCGGACCGGCCCTAGCGGCGCCAGCGCCCGCCGCAATTCCCAACCCACCTGGCCGTTCGCGCCGAGCAGCAGGATCGTCATTTCTCGCCCCCATAAACCGGCAACCTGACGGGATCGATATCTGCCAGCAGCGGCGCGTCGGCGTCCCTGGCGGAGACGACCGGTTCGGACAGGGGCCAGTCGATGCCGATGGCCGGGTCGTCCCAGCGGATCGCGCCTTCGGTCTGCGGGTTATAAAAGTCGGTGCATTTATAGGCGAACAGGGCCGTCTCGCCAGTTACGCAGAAGCCGTGGGCGAAGCCCGGCGGGATATAGAATTGCCGTCCGTTGTCACCCGACAGCGTTGCTCCGGTCCATTTGCCGAAGGTCGGCGAGCCGGCGCGGATATCCACCGCAACGTCAAACACCTCGCCCTGCAACACATAGACCAGCTTGCCCTGCCCGTTGGGATTCTGGAAATGCAGGCCGCGCAGCACGCCATGGGCTGAACAGGACAGATTATCCTGCACGAAGGGGCCGGGCATGCCTGCCTCTTCATAGCGCCCCTCATGCCAGACCTCCTGGAAAAAGCCGCGCGCATCGCCGAAACGGTCGGGTTCGACGACCAGAACGCCGGGGAGTTCGGTCTCGACGACTTTCATTTGCCCTCGCGCTTCAACAGGTCGAACAGGTATTGCCCGTAGCCGTTCTTGGCCAGCGGTTCGGCCAGCGCCCGCAATTGCGCATCGTCGATGAAACCCATGCGCCAGGCGATCTCCTCGATGCAGGAGATTTTCAGCCCCTGGCGGGCCTCCACCACCTCGACAAACTGGCTGGCCTGCAACAGCGATTCATGGGTGCCCGTGTCCAGCCAGGCCGCCCCGCGCCCCAGCATTTCGACAGCCAAGTCGCCGCGTTCAAGATAGGCCCGGTTAACGTCCGTGATCTCCAACTCGCCGCGCGCCGAGGGTTTCATGTTCTTGGCGATCTCCACGACATCGTTGTCGTAGAAATAAAGACCGGTGACCGCATAGTTGGACTTCGGGTTCGCCGGTTTTTCCTCGATTCCCGTGGCACGGCCTTCCGTGTCGAAGCTGACCACGCCATAGCGTTCCGGATCGCGGACCCAGTAGGCGAAGACGGTTGCTCCGGCGCCGCGTTGCGCCGTCGCCTGCAGCCGTTTCGCCAGCCCCTGGCCGTAGAAAATGTTGTCGCCCAGCACCAGGCACACCGGATCCTCGCCGATAAACGCCTCGCCTATGATGAAGGCCTGGGCCAGCCCCTCGGGCTTGGGCTGTACCGCATAGGATATCTCCATGCCCCACTGCCGACCGTCGCCCAGCAGGCGCTCGAAGGCGGTCCTGTCCTCGGGCGTGGTGATGATCAGCACCTCGCGGATGCCCGCCAGCATCAGCACCGACAGCGGATAATAGACCATCGGCTTGTCGTAGACCGGCAGCAGTTGCTTGCTGACCGCCTTGGTAATGGGATAGAGCCGGGTGCCCGACCCGCCGGCCAGGACGATCCCCTTGCGCACCACCTGCCCGCTCATGACGCGGCCTCCTTGCCAAGCCCGATCCGTTCGACCTGGTAGTCGCCCGAAAGGATACGCTGCCACCAGATGCGGTTTTCGAGGTACCAGGCGACGGTCCGCTTGAGGCCGGATTCGAAGCTTTCCTTCTGCGACCAGCCGAGCTCCCGCTCGATCTTGCTGCTGTCGATGGCATAGCGCAGGTCGTGGCCGGGCCTATCGGCGACGAAGGTGATCAGGTTTTCGTGCGGGCGATGGGGCGAGTCCGGCAGCAATTCGTCGAGGATCGAACAGACAGCCCGCGCGACATCGATATTAGTGCGTTCCGTGCGCCCGCCGACATTGTATGTCTCCCCTACCCTGCCCTTTTCCAGAACCAGCCGCAGGGCGGCCGCGTGATCCTCGACATAGAGCCAGTCGCGAACATTCTCACCCTTGCCGTAGATCGGCAGCTTTTCGCCCGCCAGCGCCTTCAGGATCAGGACCGGGATCAGTTTTTCCGGGAACTGATACGGCCCATAGTTGTTGGAGCAGTTGGTGATGACGACGGGCAAGCCATATGTCTCGTGCCAGGCGCGCACCAAATGGTCCGACGAGGCCTTGCTGGCCGAATAGGGCGAATTCGGGCTGTAGGGCGTCTCCTCGGTAAAAAGCCCCTCGGCGCCAAGCGTGCCGTAGACTTCGTCGGTGGAAACATGATGGAAGCGGAATGCCCCGCGCTCGGCACCTTCCAGCCCGTCCCAATATTTTCGCGCGGCCTCGAGCAGCGTGCAGGTGCCGACGATATTGGTCTCGATAAAATCGGCCGGGCCGTCAATCGAGCGGTCGACATGGGATTCGGCGGCGAGATGCATCACCGCGCGCGGCCGGTGCCGGATGAAAACGCGGGCGACCGCCTCGCCGTCGCAGATATCCGTCTGCTCGAAGACATGGCGCGGGTCATCGCGCGCCGCGCCCAGCGATTCCAGATTGCCGGCATAGGTCAGTTTGTCGAGATTAACAACGGTCTCTCCCGTCTCGTCAATCATCTGGCGAACCACCGCGGATCCGATGAAACCGGCGCCGCCTGTAATAATAATAGTCACGTTATATTCCGGAGTTGCGCTGTTGGGTGGTGGATCAATACAGCGGCGAACGTTAACGTCAAGCGAATCACGGCCAACAAAAACGCAAACCCTGCGAAATCGACGCCCGGCGCGAGCAAATTTAAGTCTTTTTTTACGCAGATATGGAATGGTCGGCGTCAGTGCAGGCCGGATTGAATTGCAGTCGCGCTTCTGCCGGCAGATTATCGCGTGTAACCTACCCGGGATGGGAAAACCCATATGACTACAAGAATTGTTGCATTGATTGGCGTCGTCTGCGCCCTGTTTCTGCCTACCGCAGCGTCGGCCTATATCGGCCCCGGCGCGGGCGCCAGTCTAGCGGGGTCGCTGCTGGGCGTGCTGGCGGCCATCGTTACGGCGCTTGCCATCGTCCTGTTCTGGCCGCTGCGCCTTTTGTACAAGAAGATCAAGGGTAACAAGCAGACGGCAACGGAAACAGTCGAAGCGAGCGAGGCGTCGGAGGAGGCCTCCAGCGGCGCGGCGGAATAAGCAGACAGCGCCCGGCAGCTTCATGGAAACCGGCATTTTCGACATTCCGGCCCCGTTGTTGGCCCTGATCGATACGGCGCTGGCCGGTTTCCTGCCGGACACCGTCCGGCTGATATTCTGGGGCATCGCTGCCGGAGCGGGCTCCATGGGCCTTTACTGGCTTACTTCACCGCAGAAGAAACTGGAGCAGGCCAAGCAGGACGCGAACGCGGCCCGCCAGGCTATGTCGTCCTACGACGGCGATTTCGACGGTATTTTCCCATTGATGGTCCGGTCTCTTTCGACGTCGATGCGGCATTTCGGCCTGGCGCTGGGCCCGGCCCTTCTCGGCTCGCTGCCGGTGATCTTCCTGATCGTATGGATGTCAGGCAGCTATGGCTACCGCATGCCCGAGCCGGGAGATGGCGTCACGATCGCCGCAGTCGGCCAGTCCGCCCCGCTCGCTTGGACCGACGAAACGGAAGCCTCGGCCGAAAACGGCTGGACGGTAAACTGGCCGGCGGAGGGCGAAACCCTTTTGCTGACCGATGCGGGCGGCGACGCCCTGTTATCGCTGCCGCTGACCCATCCGGTTCCGGTCAGGCACAAGCGCGTCTGGTGGAACATGCTGTTCGCCAACCCGCTGGGATCGCTGTCCGGTGACGCGCCGGCGGAAGCCATCGAAATCGGCTTGGAGGCGCAGGTTTTCATGCCCTTCGGTCCGGACTGGATGCAGGGTTGGGAGGCGCTGTTCATCCTGGTGGTTCTCATCGCCTCGGTCGCCATCAAGATTATGTTCCGGATCCGGTGAGCGGAGCCGGCCCATGGCGGACAACATCACAGACCCGGCCTTTCAGGTTTCCGGCTTCGACCATTTCCTCAGCGGCCTGATCGCCAGGTATCCCCGCTTCTGGATCGGGCTGGGCAATATGGAGACCAGGGCGCTGGCCGACGAAATCGCGCCCATCGCCATCGAGGCGCCGGTCTATGTGACGGGCCTGGCCCGCGCGGGCACCACGATCGCCCTGGAAATCCTGGCCGCGCACCCGGATGTGGCTACCCACCTCTACCGCGACTTCCCCCCCGTCTTCACGCCTTACTGGTGGAACTGGTTTGTCGAGCGCAGCCGCAAGGCGCCGCCGGAGCCCCAGGAGCGCGCCCACAAGGACGGCATCATGATTACCCCCGACAGCCCGGAGGCGCGCGAGGAAGTAATCTGGATGGCGTTTTTCGAAGCCCTGCACGATCCCGCGCAGTCGAACGTTCTGGACGGTCGCACCGACAATCCGGCGTTCGAGGCGTTCTATCGCGACCATATCCGCAAGCTGCTGGCGGCGCGCGGCAGGAAACGTTATCTGTCGAAGGGCAATTACAACGTCACACGCATCGCCTACCTGCACAAGCTGTTCCCGGACGCGCGGTTTGTCATACCAGTGCGCGACCCGGTCTGGCACATCGCCTCGCTGATGAAGCAGCATCGCCTGTTCCGCGAGGGCGAGCGCGGCAATGACCGCGCGCTGGAATACATGCGCCGGGTCGGCCATTTCGAATTCGGGCTGGATTTGCGGCCGATCAATTGCGGCGATAGCGAGAAGATCCGCGAGATTCAGGCGTTGTGGCAAGCCGGCGAGGATGTGCGCGGCTGGGCGCGCTACTGGGCGATGGTCTATGGCTATGTGGCCGACAGGCTGGACCATGACCCGGCGCTGCGCGAGGCGGCAATGGTGCTGCGTTATGAGGATCTGTGCGACCGGCCGGAGGAGACGATGCGGCGGATGATGGAACATTGCGGGCTGACGGCAGACGATGAGGTAATCCGGGCCTATGCGGGCAAGCTTAAGCAACCCGGCTACTACCGGCCGGATTTTTCCAGCAGCCAACTTGAGACGATTGCAGAGGAAACGGCGGTTTGCATCAAATATTTCGCTTATTGACGTAGAGGTGGCAGCAGGACCTAACGCCAACAAATATATCGATGAATCCGGTGGATTTAATACAAAGGTAACCTAATCGGCTGTATCACTATTCCAGCCCTGCCGGTCCGTTCGCCCACCGGACGGGCGTTACCGCTGCCAAGGTCCAATTAATGAACATCCGCCCCAGAAGAGATAATTTCCTTGTTTTTGGCTCGCCCCTTATCGGTGAAAAGGAAATCGACGAGGTCGTCAATTGTCTGCGGTCCGGCTGGCTTGGCACCGGCCCGAAGGTCGCACGCTTCGAAAGAGAGTTTGCGTCCTACAAAGGCGCAGAGCATGCAGTGGCGGTAAATTCATGCACGGCGGCGCTTCATCTGGCGATCCTGGCGGCCGGTCTGGTGCCGGGAGACGAGGTCATTACCAGCCCTCTGACCTTTTGCGCCACGGTCAACGCAATAATCCATGCGGGCGCGACGCCGGTGCTGGTCGATGTCGAGGCAGCCAGCATGAATATCGACCCCGACGCCGTCGCGGCGAAGATAACGCCGCGCACCCGCGCGATTCTGCCAATCCACTTCGCCGGCCGGCCTTGCAACATGGATGCGCTGTGCGATATCGCCGAACGCCATGATCTTAAAATCATCGAGGATT
>DAOVHN010000331.1 GCA_030671915.1 Pseudomonadota bacterium | reverse complement strand
GACGGGCGCCCCGCTCTATGGCCAGCATACCCGCGAGGTGCTGGCGCAAATCGGCTATGGCGACGCCGAGATCGAGGCGCTTGCCGCCGCGGGCGCCATCGCCTTGGCCTGACTGGACCTTTCGACCTGGCCGGCCTGACTTCGGCCCGCGGCGCTAATTTCCCTGGAAAGGCTTAAGCGGAAATCCCGGGCGCCGCCCCTGCGGTGTCCGCAGCAAGTCTTTGATCTCCGCCAGATCGTCCTCGATGCCCTTGAGCCTGGCCTTGATGTCCTGGTCGTGGATAGCGAGCTGCTCAACTTCGTCCTCGTCCACGCTTACGGTGAGGATATGCCACTTCGCAAAGGCGTCGGCCCGCATGAGCCCGGCAATAAATGTCACGCCTGAAGACTGGAGCTCGAAATGAAGCCGGTAGAGCCCTCCCCGGCGGAGCTTGACGGTGAAATGCGCCTTCTGGGCCGGGAGGGCTTCGCGCTCCTGAGCCAGAGCAATATCCGTGAAACCCTGATCGCCCTGCCGCTGCATTGCCACCAACTCCTGGCTGGCGACAAAGGTGCCGTAACTTCGATCCTGCACCCTCAACGACAAGGAATTGCTGAGCGTATACAGGCCGCCGGAGGCGAAGTTTCCAAAGAAATCGTATGAGACCGTAATATGGACGGTGACGATATTGTCGGGCGGGCCGGGGATGAAAAAGTCATTGGAGACCGAAGCTTCGGAATAGTATGGCACTCCAAGGCGACCCGGGGAGCCGGGAAGGTAGTCAAGGTGGACGCTTGTCTCGACCTCGTTATCGTCGGGCCGGGCTGCTGTTTCACCAATGAACTCAGTCCGACAATTAAGGGCTGTAAATCGCCGAAGACTAACCTGCCCGCGGCGGCATGACTCGGCCCCGGCGGTGGCCGTGACAAAGGATACGCTCTCGCCTGGCCCAACCACCTCCTGGGCGAGGGCGGGCATGCCCAGCGTCAGGACGGCGAGACCGGCGAGCAAGCCGATCGTTTTTGTGATGCATGCACCAGTAACAAACGACGCGCCCTCAAGGCGCGCCCGATAATCGGTCCCCATGAGATAATCCCTCTCTGTCGCTTATTCCGATTCCGGAATGCCGGAATTGGCTATTTCATTAAGTTTACGCGTAAATACCCGTAATAGGGACAAAAAACATAAAATTCTCTAAAAAGGCGGCATATGGGCTGGCCGCGCAACACGCGGACACATTTATATGTGATGTGTCCGCAAGGCGGGAATATTGGGGTGATGGCCAGGCGCGATTGGGTTATACAGCGTCGGAAACCGATGCGCCGGTTGTCGGCGCCGTCATGGCCGCGGAGTAATGACCAGATGACCAGAACGATCAAGGCCGAACCGCTGACGCCGGAAGCGCTCGCCCCCTGGGGCCAGGTGCTGACGTCGAACGGCGATCCGGCGCAGCGCGACGAATATGCGGCCAGCACCGACAATCTGCGCAGCCATGCGAAGCTGAACATCACCTTCATGCGGGTCGCCAACCGGGCACCGATGGTCAAGGCGATCGAGCGGCATCCGCATTCGATGCAGCTCTTCGTTCCGATGAACGGCGTGCGCTATCTGGCGGTCGTCTGTCCCGCCCTGCCCGGCGGCGGGCCGGATACCGCCAACATTCGCGCCTTCGTCGCCGACGGCGGCCAGGCGGTGAATTACGACGCCGGGGTCTGGCACGGCCCCTTGTGCGTGCTCGATCACCCCGGCGATTTCACCATGATCCGCCACGACGACGGCGGCCCGGAGGATACCGAGCTCGTTATGCTGGACGAGGCGATCGAGGTGGAACTGGCTTAGCGCTTTTCGAGATCGCTCGGCTCCGGCCCTGAAGGGATATGCCCTGGCGCCTGTTCCACCGGGACAGGATACAGTCGGGCGGCGCGGAAATTTGCCATAAAATGCGATTCGTTAACCCTACCTTAATGCGGTTGATCTATTCCTGACTCAAGCGGAATTCGTGTTCCCGCGGTGTATCGGGACGCGGATATCGCGGTGCTCGGCGCGGTCGGACGCCTTGTCGTAACATGGGGGCGGACCGGCAACCGGGCAAAACGGGATTTCCGCGGGACGGGCTGTTTTGTGGTGCCGCGCACTTGGAGAGACGGAACATGAAATTCAGTTTATCGCCGACCATCAAATTGAAACTGGTTCTGATGGGTTTCGTGGCCGTGGTGGCCCTGGCGCTGCTGTCCATAATCTCGTGGAATGCCGCTGACGTCGTCAAGCGCGCGACGAACGACAACCAGGTGATGCTGGAACAGTCCCAACAGCTTTCCGATCTTCGTATCAGCACGATGGAAATGGTTCTGGCCGCGATGGATTCGATCATCGATGCCGATGAAGGCTATGTCTATGATGAGCGCCTGGAAGTGATGGACAACAGCATTGAGGCGCTGCGCAACAGCCAGGAACTGGTTCAGTCGGCCGCGAACCGGATCGGGCAGCCCGAACTCGCGGCCGAGGTCTCCGAATTGACCAATACGATCGATCGCGTGATTCGGGTGGAACTGGTCCAGGCGATTGAGGCCCGCGCCGGTGAAGAGGCCTATGCCGACTTCAACGACGATATCGATGAATTCGGCGAAGGACTTGTCGATATCCTGGCCGAGATGGAAGACGCGATCGCCGTCAAACAGAAAGAATCCAGCATTGCGTTGAGCGAATCGGTCAACGAGGCGTCCTGGAACGCAATCTCCACCGGGTTGGTATTCTCCATCGCCCTGATCGCCGTGCTGTTCGTAACGGGGCGCACCATTACCGAGCCGATCGCTCGCCTGACGGCCGTCATGGAAAGACTGGCCGAAGGCGACCTCGGCGCCGAGGTTGAGGCCAGCCGCCACGACGAGCTGGGCGCCATGGCCGCCGCCGTCCAGGTGTTCAAGGACAATGCCGGGGAAAAAATACGCCTCGAGAAGGAACAACATGCCGCCAAGCTGCGCGCCGAGGACGAGAAGCGCCAGACCATGCTGGAAATGGCCGACCGTTTCGAACGGCAGGTCAAGGAAGTGGTCGACGGTGTCTCTTCGTCATCCACGGAAATGCAGGTGACGGCCCAGCAGATGTCGGTCACCGCCGAGGAAACCACTCGCCAGTCCGCCAATGTCGCGGCCGCCTCCGACGAGGCGTCCGCCAATGTTCAGACCGTCGCGGCGACCGCGGAGGAACTCAGCGTCTCGATCGCCGAGATCGGCCGCCAGGTCAACCAGTCCACCAGGATCGCCGCCAACGCGGTCGAAGAGGCCGAAACCACCAACGATACGGTCCAGGGGCTGGCGGAAGCCGCCAGCAAGATCGGCGAGGTGGTGACGCTGATCAACGACATCGCGGGCCAGACCAACCTGCTGGCGCTCAACGCGACCATCGAGGCCGCGCGCGCCGGCGAGGCCGGCAAGGGCTTCGCCGTGGTGGCGGGCGAGGTCAAGAACCTGGCCAACCAGACGGCAAAGGCCACCGAGGACATCTCCGCCCAGGTCACGGCCATCCAGAACGAGACCAACGATGCCGTCGGCGCCATCGAGCGGATCCGCGACGTCATAACGGAGGTCAACGAGATCGCCACAACCATTGCCACCGCGGTAGAGCAGCAGGGCGTTTCCGCGCAGGAAATTGCCCGCAACGTCCAGCAGGCCGCCAGGGGCACCCAGGACGTAAACGAGAATATCGAGAGCGTCTCGCGCGCCGCCAACGAGACCGGCACGGCTGCCGGCCAGGTGCTCAGCGCCAGCAAGGAAATGACGCGCCAGGCCGAGGGCCTGCGCGGCCAGGTGGACAGGTTCCTGCGCGAGGTGCGCGCCGGCTGACGGTCCGCCCCTAATAATCCTGACTGATAGAATGGCTGGGGCCTCCTTCGGGAGGCCCCGTTTTTTTAACCACACCTTGAACGCGGCTGGATCCAGGCGCTATTGCGCCCCCGTGAAAATTCACGATCAAGCCAATTCACCTCTTTT
>DAOVHN010000514.1 GCA_030671915.1 Pseudomonadota bacterium | reverse complement strand
TGGGGCCCAGCGAGGACTGGTCGGACATGTTGGAGATCGCCAGAACGCCCTTCTCCGCCGCGGCCTCGACCACGCCGAAGCGTTCCGCATAGATCACGTCGACACCGGCCTCGATCTGCGCCAGGGCCGCTTCTTTGGCCTTCGGCGGATCGAAGAAGGAGCCGATGAACGAGAATTTGCACTTTACCTTCTCGTTGGCTTCCTTGGCGCCGGCGCAGAACGCGTTGCTCAGCCGGTTGACCTCGGGGATCGGCATCGCCGCGACCACGCCGACGGTATTCGACTTGGTCATCTTGCCGGCGATCATGCCCGACAGATAGGCGGGCTCGTGAATCCAGTTGTCGAAGACACCAAAATTAGGTTCCGCCGGGCCGATGCCCGAACCGAACACGAAGGCGACATTCGGATAGTCCTTGGCGACGCGGCGCGCGATCCGCTCGGCCCCGAAGGAGTCGCCCATGATCAGGCCGTAGCCGCCATCCGCATAGTCGCGCATGACCCGCGCGAAATCGGCGGATTTAACGCTTTCCGACCAGGTGTACTCGATGCCCAGCTCGTCTTTCGCCTTCAGCAGGGCGACGTGGATCTGGTTGACCCAGGGTTCCTCGATCGGGGTTTCGAACACGGCCGCGACCTTCAGCTTTTCAGCGGCCGTAGCCTGCCCGAAAGGCGCGCCGAACACGACGGCAACCGCCAGCGCGAACAACAGTGCGGAACGCCGGTTCATGGATGCGAACGCCGCCGGGATGCGGGGTCCGTCTGATTTGATTTTGAACATTGTTATGAAGCCTCCTTTTAAGCCTGTTCCAGTTAACAATTTTTTGACCATTTGGTCAACTTTTTACTACTTGCGTTTCACCGCCGTCGGTTCCTTGCGTCGGCGCGCCTCCTGCATGGCGCCGTAGAAGGGCGCGTAGGGCGGACGGTCCACATAGTTTCCGGTGCCTTTCTCGACATTCAGCTCGCCGTCCTTCCAGACCAGCTTGCCGGCCGAAACCGTATGGCTGGGAATCCCCTTCACCGTCATCCCCTCGAAGATGTTGAAGTCGATGTTCTGGTGGTGGGTCTTGGCCGAGATCGTGCGACTGCCTTCCGGATCCCAGACAACCAGATCGGCGTCCGCGCCCACGCTCACCGAACCTTTGCGTGGATAGATGTTGAAGATTTGCGCGGCGGCCGTGGAGGTCACGCGGACGAATTCGCTGGGCGTCAACCGGCCCATGCCGACCCCGTGATGCCACAGCACCGCCATGCGATCCTCGACCCCGCCGGTGCCGTTGGGGATCAGACGGAAATCGTCCTTGCCGGCGGCCTTCTGCGGCGCGCAGAAACAGCAATGGTCGGTCGCAGTGGTGTGCAGATTGCCCGATTGCAGCCCGCGCCACAACGCCCGCTGATGTTCCCTGGCGCGGAAAGGCGGGCTCATCACATGGGCGGCGGCGAATTCGAAATCGGTGTTTTGGTAGACGCTGTCATCGACCAGCAAATGCCCGGCCAGAACCTCGCCGAACACGCGCTGCCCTTCGTTTCGGGCGCGGGTAATCGCCTCCAGCGACTGGCGGCAGGAATTGTGAACGACATAAAGCGGCACATCCAGAACCTCGGCGATGCGGATCGCGCGGTTGGCGGCCTCGCCCTCGACTTGCGGAGGGCGCGATAGAGGGTGGCCTTCCGGCCCGGTAATGCCCTTGTCGATCATTTCCTGCTGCAGGGTGAAGACAAGCTCGCCGTTTTCCGCGTGGACGGTACAGATCGCGCCCAGTTCGCGCGCCCGCTTGAAGCTGTTCACCAGAATCTCGTCGTCCGCCATGATGGCGCCCTTGTAGGCCATGAAATGCTTGAAACTGTTGACGCCATGGTCTTTTACAAGGGTTTCCATATCGCGATGGACGGTGTCGTCCCACCAGGTAACGGCGACATGGAAGGAATAATCGGCGCAGGCTTTTTCCGCCCATTCGCGCCACTGCTTATAGGCCTCCATCAGGGGCTGTTGCGGATTGGGGATCACGAAATCGATGATCATCGTCGTCCCGCCGGCCAGGCCCGCCGCCGTGCCGGTATAGAAATCCTCGCTGGCCACGGTGCCCATGAAGGGCAACTGCATATGCGTGTGCGGGTCGATCCCGCCCGGCATGACGTACTGCCCGCCTGCATCGACAATTTCCGCCCCGGCCGGCACATCCAGATTTTCGCCGACGGCGACAATTTTGCCGTCCTCGCAATAGACATCGGCGCGGAACGACTGTTCGGCCGTAACTACCGTGCCGCCTTTAATATGCAACGCCATATCGTCCTCCTACATTCGCGTACGACTAACACTCTTAACCGGCGGCGCGACCTCGTCCTTCGAGACGCCCTTGCGGGGCTCCTCAGGATGAGGGCACATATATTGGATCCTCATCCTGAGGAGGGCCGAAGGCCCGTCTCGAAGGACGAGGTCGCGCCGCTGTCTCCAGACCAAAGCCGGTCTCCCGGAAGGATCCAAACCCTCCCGGGAGGCCTCGACCTTACATTGCCTTGGCTTTGTCCGTTACCGCATGGGTCCAGGCCCCCTCGGGCGCCTTGGTGATAACCGGATCGGAACCGCCCGAAAGCAGCGTCTGCACCGTGCGCTCGTAATCCTTCACGTTCAACGAGCCATCGGAACCT
>DAOVHN010000645.1 GCA_030671915.1 Pseudomonadota bacterium | reverse complement strand
CGGGCCGTGTTGACCATGTAACTGGAACCCTCGCAGCCGGTCAGCCCGTGGATCAGCACCACCAGCGGCCGGCCCGGCATCCCCTCGTTGAACAGCGCCATCAACCGGTCGCCACTGCCGTCGCCCGCATCCAGCGCCAGACGTTCGCCAGGGAAATCGAAGCGCGTGCCCAGCTTCCTCAAGGCAGTGTTGCGCAGGGTCTGAAGATCGCCGCCCCACCAGGGCGCACGCGCCCGGAAGTCCGGGAAATCCGTGCGTATGTGTGCGCGGCTATCGTGCAAGCCAGTCCCTCACGATGGCGATCTGGTCGGCGGGGATCAGCGAAGGCGCATGGCCGCAGCCGGGTATGTCCACCGCCTCGCAGCCCGGGCCGCTGGCCTTCATACGCTCGATCGTCTCGGGAAGCAGCAGATCGGATTCGGCGCCTCGCAGCACCAGGACGGGACAGTTCACCTGCTCCCAGATATCCCACATTTCCACATCCTCCGGCCCTTCCGGGCTGAAGGCGGCCTTGGCGATCAAGGGGTCGTAGGCCAGGCGGTAGCCGCAACCTTCCAGCAGCCTTGCGCTGTGGGTCGCCAGATGGCGCCATTCCTCGTCGCTCAGCGGGCCGAAGCTGCCATGGATTTTCCTGATATGCGCCTCCAGTTCATCCAGATCGGCGAAATGCGGGTCGGTCCCTACATAGCCGCGGATACGCCCCAGGAAGGCCTTGGGGATGAAGGGGCCGATATCGTTTATCACCAGCCGCCGAATGGGGCTGCCACGCCGGGCCGCCAGCATCATACCCATCAGCCCGCCCATCGATGTGCCGACCCAATCCACTTCCTCCACATCCAGCCGCGCGATCAGCGCCGCCGCATCCGCCAGATATTGCGTGTAGCCATAGCCGGAATAGTCCGCCAGCCAGTCGCTCTCGCCGCGCCCGACCACATCCATCGAGGCTACGTGGTAGCGATCTTCCATGGCGGCGGCCAGATAGTCGAAGTCACGCGAATTGCGCGTCATGCCATGGACGCAGACCAAAGTGGGCCGCGCCGCCGCCGAATCTCCATTCCATTCGGTGTAGGCGACTTTGTGGAAGCCCTGGGGGCCGATGCAGGGAAGATATTTCTGCGTCACTGGCATTGCAACAATTCTCCGTGCCTGTTTTACGCCGACCGACTAGTCTGCGCCGGTATTGAAATCGTCGGGGCCCGATTTGGCAACCGCAATTGCCGGACAGGCAAAGAATAAATGAACGATCGCGCACGAGGCATCCTGCTGGTTTTGACCGCCACTATCTTCTGGGGAGTGGAACCACTGTGGGTGCGCATGGTGGGCGCCGGCGAATGGCAGATCCTGTTTTGGAGCGGCGCGCTGATGGCGGCCGTTATGTTCACCTGGCTGGCCTGGGTGCATGGCCGCAATATTCTTCGCAGCGTCCTGGATACCGGCCGCCCCGGGCTAATCGCAATGACTTCCCTGACGCTGGCCTATAGCGGGTACATTCTGGCCTTGAACCGCACGACGGTGGCCAACACGGTGGTACTGCTGGCTATCGCGCCCCTGATTGCCGCGCTGCTGGGCCGGGTTTTCCTGGGCGAGCATCTGCGCCGGCGCACCTGGCTGGCGATGTTCCTGGCCTTCGGCGGGGTGCTGACCATGGTCTCCGATTCGCTGGGCAGCGTCCAGATGGAGGGCGATCTGTTTTCGCTGGCGACGGGGGTTTGCTGCGCGGTCAATATCGTCGCCTTGCGATCCGCTCCGTTGCGCGACGGCAAACCGGTGGACATGATGCCGTCCAACGCCATGGCCGGAATCGTCATCGCGGTTATCGCCATTTTCCTGACAGACCCCCTGGACGTGCCCAGCGCGGACATCCCCTATCTCATGCTTATCGGGCTGGTCGCCATGGGATTGGGCACCTGGATGTTCACCCGCGGCGTACGCCATTTACAGTCCGCCGAGGCGGGATTGCTCTGCCTGGGGGAAGCGGTGGTAGGACCGGT
>DAOVHN010000080.1 GCA_030671915.1 Pseudomonadota bacterium | reverse complement strand
TTCCGGGGACAGGCCGGAGGTGTCCACGGTGACGCGGGGGTGGGATATTCGGGCAAGGCGCTGAAGTTCGTCGGCCTCGTCCCAGACCAGATTGAAAAACTGGCAGATTTCATAGACCCGCACGCGGCTGGGGCGGCTGCGACCGCGGCGGCGAGACGATCACGATCGACGCGGCCTACGTCCGCGAACAGGTCGAGGTTTTGGCCAAGGAATCGGATCTCAGCAAGTTCATTTTGTAGGTTTCAGGCACCCTAATTCAGGGTATCGTTTGGTTACGCTCACCTGTCGGCCCGGGGGGCGAGACCAATCCTGAGGGCGATCTGGCATGAGCGACGATACTTCCGGCCATCGCGGGCTTCTGGCCTGGCTTTCGATGGGCCATCTGGCGAACGACTGGGCGCCGAGCACGATCTGGATCGTCGCGCCGGCGATCGCCGCTACCATGGACCTGTCGCCGGCCGAAGTCGGCCTGCTGATCACCATCGCCCATGTTGGCGCTGCGCTGGGCTACCTGCCGGCCGGTGTGCTGGCGGACCGCGTGGCGAATCGCGGGCGGTTGCTGCTGGGCACCTTCTGGTGGGTGGCCGGCGGCTACCTGATTGCCTCTTTCGCGCCGGGATTCTGGACCCTGGCCCTGATGCTCGCGGTCGCCGGCATCGGCGACGCCGCATGGCATCCGATCGCCACCGGCGTGTTGGCGCAGAGCCTGCCGACACGGCGGGCCCATGCGCTGGGCATCCACGCCATGACCGGCACGTTCGCCGAGGTGCTGGCGCCGCTCAGCATCGGATTTCTGCTGGCCTGGTTCGACTGGCGGGTGGCCATGCAGATTTCCACCATTCCAGCGATTCTTATGGGCGTCGCCTTCTTCCGCATCGCCGACTCCGTTCCGTCGTCTCCGCACCACGCGATTTCGCTGGCGGATTTGCGGGCGCTATGGAGCATCTGGCGGGTACCGCGCGGGCTGGGCGTGATCGGCATGGTCAGCATCTACAACATGTCGCTGCTGGCGATTCTCGCCATGACTCCGCTGTTCCTGCAGCGGGTGCACGGCCTGTCGCTGGCGCAGACCGGGGTGGTCTTTTCCGCGATGGTGCTGGCCGGCGCTCTTTTCCAGCCGTTTGTCGGCCGCCTGTCCGACGCCACTGGCCGCAAACCGGTGTTCATCGCCGGCACCGTGGCCGCGGGTCTGGCCTGTATGGCGGTCGCCTGGAGCGCAACGCTGGGCGCGGCCGTCCTGGCCTTGATCGCCGCCGTGGCCGCGCTCTACGGCATCCGGTCCTCGGTTCTGGCCTCGGCGGTCGAATTCGGTGAGCGGCGCGAAGCGACAACGCTTGGCCTTGCCTTCATGCTGCTGGATGGGGTCGGGGCGCTGGGCGCTGCACTGGCCGGCGCGGTGGGAAGTCTCGATCTGCACTACGCCTTCCTGCTGGCGGCGGGCATGGCCGGCGTCGCGGCGATCGCCGCCGTTCCGATCATGCAGAAATGACGGTTCTGGCTACCCCTCCTTCAACGCCGCCAGCAGCGCCTTCACCTTCTCCGTCGGCAGTTTCCTGATCCGCTGGGCCAGTTCGTTGGCGAGTTCGGTGGCTTCCGGGGACAGGCCGGAGGTGTCCACGGTGACGCGGGGGTGGGATATTCGGGCAAGGCGCTGGAGTTCGTCGGCCTCGTCCCAGACCAGGTTGAAAAATTGGCAGATTTCATGGACCCGCGTGCGGCTGGGGCGGCCGCGCCGGCCATGCTCCAGCGCCGACAGGTATGACGTCGAGACCCCCAGCGCCACCGACATGTCCTGGAGATTGACGCCCCCGCTCTCGCGCAACGCACGTATCTTGCGCCCAAACGGGGTCATCGGCCAGGCACCCGGGGCCGTTTGCGGCGCAGCAGCACATAGAGTGCACCTTCGCCGCCATCGTCGCGCCGGGCATGGGTGAAGGCGAGGATGCTGTCCTGCAAGGGCATTTCGTTCAGCCAACGGGGCACCGCGGTTTTCAGCACGCCGCCGCCCTGGCGGAAGCTGCCCTTGCCGGTAATCACCCGAACGCAGCGCCGGCCCGTGGCGGCATGGCCGGCGATAAAGGCGTTGAGCGCGCGGTGGGCCTCTTCCTGGGTATGGCCGTGCAGGTCGATCTCGGCCTCAATTGGCAATTGGCCGCGGCGCAGCCGGTCCATGGTGCGCTTGTCCAGTCCGGCCGCCTGGCCGTGGCTAAGTTCGCGTGGAGGCAGGGCGGGGGCCGGCTTGGGGCGTGCGACCGCAGCAGGCGTCATTGGCGCCATGGCGCCAGCTATTTTCGGTTTCGGTTGTGCCGATTCTTTCGCGGCTTCCACCTTGGCCCGGGCCGAAGGCGTGCGCTTTATCGGCTTCACGTCTTTCGTGACCGCCTTCCACAGGGCGTCGTCATTGCCCTGTTTGCCGCGCTCAGCCATCGTCCTCCACCAGGACGACATGCAGTCGGCGCGGGCCATGCGCGCCGAGATGCAGGGTTTGCTCGATATCGCCACTGCGCGACGGGCCGGTGACGAAATTCACCGTGCGCGGCATCCGGCCGGTGGTGCGTAGCCGGTCCCAGGCGTCCTCATAAGCGCCCACCATTTCGCTGGCGCGCAGCACGACGATGTGGGTATCCGGCAGGAAATTCAGGGTGGTCGGGGATTCCGGCCCGGACAGCAGCATCAGCGTGCCGCTTTCGGCAATTCCGGCGAAAGCGCCGGTGACGGTAACCTGGTCCTCGGGCCGGGCCTTGCCGTAGCTGATATCCAGCATCGGCGCCTTGTCCCAGGCACAGGCGTCCAGCTTCAGGTCGGGCGCCATGCGCAAGCCGGTCGGCAGGTTTTCTCCGCGCAGATAATCGGCGACCGCGGCCGGGACCTCGTCGAGCGCGGATACACGGGCCACGGTCGCGTCAACCGCCGTCGCCTGCTCGGTAAACAGGTCTATCAACCCTTTTCGGTCCAGCTTGCCACGCGCCGGGATCGTACCGCGCGCATGTGCCTTGAGGCGCCCCTCCACGGTCGCGCGGGCCGAGGTATCGTCGCCGCCACGTCGCGCCGCACTGCGTAGCCTGTTCAGAATCGCGTCGCGCGAAGCCTTGCTCATCGCGACGACTCCCGGCGACCGCCTTTTCGGTCCCACATAGCCTGGAATGTCGGGCCCTGGGGCGCGGTGAGGTCACGCTGGCTGGTCCAGCCGCCGGCCAGCGGCAGCCGGCGGAAACGTCCCTTGCGCCCGGCCAGCATCGCCATCAGCCGAATCGGCAGCGCCGTCGCCAGGCGGTAGAGGGCGGGCCGCTTGGCTAGCCAGGCCCATACCGCCAGGCCCCAGCGAACCGTCGCTGGCGAAATGCCCTTTTCGAACTCACGCTCGCGCAGGTGACGCATCAACTTCGGCAGCGGAATGCGCATCGGGCAGACCTCTTCGCAACGCCCGCAAAAGGTGGAGGCGTTGGGTAAATGATGCGCTTCTTCCATCCCGATCAGCGCGGGGCTGAGCACGGCGCCGATCGGGCCGGGATAGACCCAGCCATAGGCATGGCCACCGATTGCACCGAAGACGGGGCAATGGTTCATACAGGCGCCGCAGCGGATGCAGCGCAGCACGTCCTGCATCTCGGTGCCGATCAGGTCGGTGCGGCCGTTATCCAGCAGCACGACGTGGAATTCTTGCGGGCCATCGGCATCCTCGCCGCGGCGCGGGCCGGTGGAGAAGGTGGTGTAGGAGGTGTATTCCTGCCCCGTGGCCGAGCGGGCCAGCACGCGCAGGATCGTCGAGGCGTCCTCCAGCGTCGGCACCACTTTTTCCAGGCTGGCCAGCACGATATGGACGCGCGGCAAGGTCTGGGTCAGGTCGCCGTTGCCCTCGTTGGTGACGATCACGGTGGAGCCGGTCTCGGCGATCAGGAAATTGGCGCCGGTAATGCCCACATCGGCGGCGAGGAACCGTTCGCGCAGCACCTGGCGCGCCTCGTCCTGCAGTTCGCGCGCTTCCTCGATCACCCGGTCCGGGTCCAGGTGGGTATGTTCCTTGCGGAAGGTCTCGATGACCTGTTCCTTCAACACATGGAAGGCTGGGGCGATGATATGGCTGGGCGTCTCGTGGCGAAGCTGGATGATATACTCGCCGAGGTCGGTTTCCACAGGCTCGATGCCGTTTTCCTCCAGGAAGGCGTTGAGGCCCATTTCCTCGGAAATCATGGACTTGCCCTTGGTCACGGTCTTCGCGCCGGCGGCGCGGCAAATCGTCAGCACCGCGTCGCGCGCCTCGGCCGCGTCCGCCGCCCAGTGCACGTGGCCACCGCGTTCGACCACCCTTTTCTCGAAGGCCTCCAGGTAAAGGTCGATATGGGCCAGCGTGTGGTTCTTGATGTCGCGGGATTCGTCGCGCAGGGTCTCGAATTCGGGCAGACGGGCGGCAGCCTCGCTACGGCGGATGCGAAAACCCACCTTGGCGGAAGCCAGCCCACGCTGCAGCGTCTCGTCGCCCAGCGCCTTGCGCGCGTTTTCCGGAAAGCGGTGGCTGGTAGGGTTGTGGACGCTCATGACTGGCCCTCGCCGATCGGCGGCTCATCGGTGTCGCCGGCCAGCAGTTCGGCCACATGGCGGACCTTGATCGCGGACCCGCGCCGCTTCAGCTTGCCCGCCATGTTCATCAGGCAGCCCAGATCGCCGGCCAGCAGCGTGTCGGCGCCGGTGGCCTCGATATCCTCGACCTTGTCGGAAACCATGCGGCCGGAGATGTCTGGATATTTCACCGCGAAGGCGCCGCCGAAACCGCAACACTCCTCTGGATGGGCAAGATCCTTCACCGTCAGACCCTTTACCGACTCCAGCAGCTTGCGCGGTTGTTCGCGCACGCCCATCTCCCGCAGGCCCGAGCAGGAATCGTGATAGGCGGCAACGCCGTCATATTCCGCCTCCACCGCCTCCATGCCGCAAACATCGGTCAGAAAAGAAGTCAGCTCCCAGGTCTTCTCGGCCACGGAGATGGCAAGCTTTGACATTTCCTGGTCGTTTTCGAACAGGGTGGGCCAATGTTTGCGGATCATGCCGGCGCAGGAGCCCGAGGGCGCGACCACGTAATCGAAGGGCAGCAGCGCCGGGATAGTACGCCGGGCGATTTCGGAGGCATCGGCGCGGTCGCCGGAATTATAGGCCGGCTGGCCGCAGCAGGTCTGTCCGCGCGGCACGGCGACCTCGCAGCCCGCCTGTTCCAGCAGCTTCACCGCGGCGAAGCCGACGGAGGGGCGGAACAGGTCCACCAGGCAGGTTACAAAAAGCGCCACATTGGGTTTGGCGTCGGCCATGTTCGATCGTCTCCGGAATTGAGCGCGCCAAACATGACCAGAAAGCGACCGGAAGGCAACAGCCTGTTGTCAGCCGGAAGCCAGTCTGTTCGCCAGCAGCTTTGGCAGCAGGATATAGTAGCGTCCCTGGCTCTTCATGCGCCCTGCATATTCAAGCGCGCCGTCGCCGGTGCCCCAAAAGAAATCGCCCCGCACCGGCCCCTTGATGGCCGAGCCCGTATCCTGCGCCAGCATCAACCGCTGCAACGGCCCCGCGCCCGCGCCGGGCATGGTGGTGTCGAGCCAGAGCGGCAGCCCCAGTGGGATATAGCGGGTATCCACCGCCATGCTGCGTCCGGGCGTCAGGGCCACCCCCTGTGCGCCGATCGGCCCCTCGCCGACAACTTCGCCGAAGAAGATATAGCGCCGGTTGACGGCCAGGAGATCCGCCGCCTTGGTCGGGTTGGCATGTATCCAGGCACGGATGTTCGGCCAGGACGCTGCATGCGCTTCCAACTCGCCGCGATCAATAAGCTCGCGTCCGATGGATTTGTAGGGATGGCCGTTATGGGCGGCGAATCCGATCCGGGTCGTGCGGCCGTCAACCAGCGAGACGCGGCCCGATCCCTGCACATGCAGCATGAAGGCGTCCAGCGGGTCTTTGAGCCAGACCAGCTCGATGCCCTTGCCGGCCAGGACGCCGTTCTGGATTTCGCCGCGCGCGAAGTAAGGCTTCAGCTTGCCACCGTCGACACGGCCGACGAAGGACCTGCCGGAAAGTTCCGGGTCGAATTCGCCGAGATTGACGGTCACATGGTCCGGGGGCTTGCGGTAGACCGGGACGTTATAGCTATCGTCGCGCGTTATCGCGCCCTGAAGCTCGATTTCGTAATAGCCGGTGAACAGGCCTTCGGCCTCGTCGTTATAGGATACCGCCCAGGGCTGGAACCATTGTTCGAAGAAGGAGCGGGCGGCAAGGTCGTGCCCTGCCGGCAGCGCCTGCGCGGCCCTGCACGCGGGCTGGATGTCCGCGGCGCTGGCGCCCGGAATCCGCGCTCCCAGTGCCTTGCCGGGCGGTTGCTTCAGGAACCGGGCGCAAGAACGCAGCAGGGCTGGCAGCACCTCGGCATGACGATCCGTATTCCATCCCGGCAGATCCTCAAAGCCGACCGGCGAAAGAACCGCCTGCTCCGGCGGGGGCTGTTGCGGGGGTTTGGTTTCTTCCTGCTCGCAGGCCGCCAGCAAAAGCATCGCGGCGGCAAGAAACCCCGCCGCTGCGGCGCGCAAAATTTCATTTTTGATGGAATGTGTGTTTGGCGGCTTCCAGCAAGGCATGCCTGGGCCCCGTTACCCCTCGCCGCCGGTTGCGACCAGCAGCCAGTTGGGGTCGCTGCTTTTCGTGTTGCGGCAAAATGTCCAGATATCGGAGACCTTCACCACATTAGCGGGGTCGCCCTCAACGATCTCGCCTGCCGCGTCCTTCAGGGAATTCACCTGCTCGGTCACGAACTTGACCGTGACACGAGCCAGATTTCCGTCCATTTCAGCCTTCACGATTTCCGACTCGCCGATGCCGACAATAGTGGTTTCCAACTCGTGACCCGCCTTTGTGCGCGCCTGGATAGCGCCGGCAAAATTCTCGTACACGGTATTGTCCAGCAGCGATTTCAGGTTGGCGGTGTCGGCTCTTGCAAAGGCTTGGAGGATCGTCTCAAAGGCCGCTCGCGCTCCCTTGACGAATTCCTTCTCGCGAAACGACGGGTCTGCGGCTTTGATTTGCGTGATGCCCGCTTCCAGCGGGTCCATGGAAGCGAGTTCCTCCGGCGTTGGCACGTGGCGTTCCGGCATCGTCACGACATTGTCGCTGGAGGCCGGTTCGCGTTTGGAAAGTCCGAATGGGTCGGCCTGGCGCCCCTCGTCCTCACCGCGCCGGCCAAGCACGGAGCCGAGCTTGAAAATCAGGAACAGCGCAAGCACCGCGAACAGAAGGATGTCGATAATTTGAAAGCCGCCGCCCATTAACGAAACTCTTTCTAAAATAATACCCGGGACCACCGCATCCAGACACACGCATGACCGTGCCTGTTGCCAACAAGGGTTCCCGTCCCTACATGCTACCCTATCACAACTTCGGACCAGTGGGTCCACCGCTGTTTCGGATCATGGTTCGAACGCGATACCGTCGGCTGTTTAGATAGGTCCTGATTAGGAAAAGAACAAGCGTGCCCTTATTATTGATTCTGATTTTTATTGGCGTGCCCATCCTGGAGATCGCCTTGTTCATCCAGGCCGGGGATGTCTTTGGCCTGTGGCCTACCCTGGCGGCCATTGTCGCTACGGCGATCATCGGGGGTGCGTTGATCCGCGCCCAGGGACTGGCCACCGTCGAACGCGCGCGCCGCAGCCTCGACCAGGGCCAAGCGCCGGTCCATGAAGTTTTCACCGGCGTGTGCCTGCTTTTGGCCGGTGCGCTGTTAATGACCCCGGGATTCCTGACCGACAGTATCGGGTTCCTGCTGTTGGCGCCGCCGGTGCGGCGCTCGCTGGGGCAATGGTTGATGCGGGCACTCATTTACGGCCACAATACGCGCATGTGGGTAAATGGAGAGGAAGTCGCCACGCCCGGGCATCAGCGGGGCACCGCGGCACGCGACGCCATTGATGTCGATTATACCGATGTGCCGCCGGATGCCGACGAAGCACCGCCGAAGCGCTAATACCGGGGCTTGTTGAAAACGACCCCTTTTGATGGCGGTTGTCTACGGCCACAAACCGTGCTAGCCACGCCCAAACAAGGAAATCGACGGAGTTACAAATGACAGACGAAGTAGCGGGCGGGGCCGAAGGTGCCGCGCAGGGCCTTAAATTCGAAGTTGTCCACCAGTACATAAAAGACCTGTCGCTGGAGGTGCCCGGCGCGCCGCAGATTTTCCA
>DAOVHN010000094.1 GCA_030671915.1 Pseudomonadota bacterium | reverse complement strand
CAGTATTCCAGGGCGCGGTGCAGGAAGTTGGTCTCGCGCGCATGGATGTTATGGGCGCCGACCGCATCCTTGAGCTGGAACACCAGGCCCGCGCGGATCGATTCGATTATCGCCGGCGTGCCGCCTTCCTCGCGATGTTCGGGGTCGTCGAGATAATGATGATAATCGGGCGTGACGAAAGCCACCGTTCCGCCGCCGGGCACGGCGGGCACCGAGTTCTGGAACAGGCGCCGTTTGGCGATCAGCAGGCCGGGCGTGCCCGGCCCGCCGACGAATTTGTGCGGCGAAATGAAGATCGCGTCCTTGTAGACCAGCTTGCCGTCCTTGCCCTCGCCGCCACGGTTCATCTCAATCTGCAAATAGGGGCCGGCGGCGGCGTAGTCCCAGAAGGACAAGGCGCCATGCCGGTGCAGCAGGGCCGAGATCGCATGGCTGTCGGAGACGATGCCGGTTACGTTGGAGGCGGCGGAAAAACTGCCGATCATCAAGGGGCGATTTGAATGATGATCCAGTTCTTCTTCCAGATGGGCGATGTCGATGCGGCCGTTGTCGTCCTCGCGAATCGTGACCACATCGGCGATGGTCTCGCGCCAGGATACCTCGTTGGAATGGTGCTCGTAGGGGCCGACGAAAACCACGGGGCGCCGGTCGGGGGGAATCTTGTCCGACAATCCTTGTTCGCGATCGAGATCGGCCGGGATGCGCAGGTTCAACACATGGATCAGCTTGTCGATCGCCCCAGTCGCACCGGACCCGGCAAAGATAACCACATCGTCCTCGCCGCCGCCAACCGACTGGAGGACGATCCGCCTTGCATCCTCGCGCAGGCGGGTTGTCTGCAGGCCGGTGCCCGAGGATTCGGTATGGGTGTTGGCGTAGACCGGCATGACCTCGTTGCGGATGAAATCCTCGATAAAGCCGAGCGAGCGGCCCGATGCCGTGTAATCCGCATAGACCACGCGTCGCGGCCCGAACGGCCCATCGATCACCACGTCGTCGCCGATCACCGAATTGCGGACCTTTTCGATCAGCGCCTCGGTCCGGTCGTCGGTGAAGGCGTCATGGTAAGAAGCCTCGGCAGCCGTCGCTCCATGCCCGCCCACCGGGGCGAGCGCGCCTTCCAGCGCCTTGGCGATGTTGCGGTTGACCGCTTTCAGGAATTTGAGCGACAGGTCCGAGCCTTCGCCCAGAAGCTGTTCGAAACCGGCGGCGGGGATTTCCAGCAACACGGCATCCTCGCGAATGGTGCAGGTTGCGATGCACGGCACATTGTCGATCAGCGATACCTCGCCGAACATGCGTCCCGGCCCGATCTGTGCGAGATGGACCGTGCGATCGCCGGCGGCCCGGGTGATGGCGACCGAACCGGAGACCAGGATGAAGCAGGAGCGGCCGATATCGCCTTCGCCGACGACGCGCCGGCCGGCAGGTATCTGCCATTGGTGGGCGAACGCCGCCAGGCGCGCGACCTCGTCGTTGTTGAATTCCCGGAAGAAGGAAAGCAGTCTCAGGAAATCCAGCGTTTCGGCATCTACCGGGCCCGTTTCGCCGTCGGGTGCCGCCTCCGCTCCGGCGGCGGCACCGCTTAACCGCGAAAGCGAATCGTCGATGTCGCGCAACGACGCCGCCAGCATACCGGCGATCCAGCGGTGGGCGGCGATGGCGAGCGCCGGGTCCTGCTGCTCGATCAGCGCCAGCGCCGCGCGGTCCAGTGTGGCGCCGCGCCCCGCGCTCTCCGCCACGACATCGAGCAGGTAGTGATCGCCCGCCACCAGCGCCTCGGCGCCGTGGGCCCGGCCGTCATCCAGGATGACGACCCGCTCCGCCGCCTCGCCCCTGCGGCAAAGCATTTCCCGGGCCGCATACTCGCAGGGACGCGCATATTCCAGCAGCCGCGCGCTATCTTGCGCAGAGAGACCGGCCACCCGGCCCAGCCCCGTTTCGCTCATTTCGACCATTTTGTTGCCTCCCGCTCCCCACCACCCCGGATATTATTTGCACTTTGTCCGGCCGGCGGCGGTCAGTCGCCCCGATTGTGCATATTAGAGAACACGAAATAAAGGGTTTTCAACGCCGGGCGGTTGGTGGCGGAAATCGCGCCGGGCGGAAAATGATTAGTTTTAGGTAGTATCGGGCCCGGTTTGCGGCGTCGAACCCGGCGGCCGGCCGCAAAAGGTGCATTTCGGCCACGCGGCGGAGTAGATTGCAGGTACATTGCATGTTGCCGCTAGGGTGTTTTGAGGTAGTCCGTATAAGCTTTTTAGGGTGGCGGGGGGTATACCGGGGTTATATTGTCACCCGGCGCCCAGGTCTCCTTTTCGCCATGCCAGATGATTGTGAGACTGTCCCACCGGCGTGCCGGCAGGCTGCCACCAGCCGCTGCCAGGCACCAACGGAAAGCTATTCGATCCCGGCCTCAAACGCGTTCGATGCTGCCATCCGGATTGAGTTGAACATCATCGCCGGTGACGACTGCATCCAGAACGCCGCGGGCGCCTACAATGGTCGGAACATTGTATTCGCGCGCCAGAATGGCCGCGTGACTGAGCCAGCCGCCAACCTCGGTCACGACACCCGTCAGTCGCGGGAACGCGGGGGCCCAGGATGGGTGAATGAACCTGGTTATGAGGATTTCGCCGTCTTCCAGCGGCGCAAGATCCCCGGTGTTGACAATGCGGGCGCGTCCGCGAATTGGCGCCTGTCCGGCCACGAGGTCGCCCCTGACGCTGCCCAATTGTCCTGCCATGGCTGTCCCCGCGCCGCTGGGATCGAAGCTCTCCAGCGAATATTGCGTCAACTCGGCCGGCAATGTGGGCATGCCCTCATATATCTCGGCCTCGGCCCGGCGCAGGGCAATCAGCGAATGGGCTTCTTCCAGGAACGAAGGATCGCCGAGACGTAGAATTTCACCATATTCGACATAGAATATCCCGCCATCGAGCTCGAGTCGGCGATCCAGTTCCAGGAGGATGCGCCGGATAACAGTAAGTTCGCGAAGGCAGTGATGCTTTGCCTCTTCTTTCAGTCCCTGGAACCGTCCGGCCCGCTCTACGCAAAGCCCAAGCGCCTGATTCCCTATGAGTGCGCCCAGTCCCTGTTCCTGTTTGGCCGCCGCCGGTGAGTTGGAGGCATTCGCAATCAATTGTTCGACAAGCGCCGGATCTTCCATATAGCGCGGATCCGCGAACTCGTAGTCGGTTGGCGCCCGATGCCCGAACAGGTCGAGGAAGGAATCGATATGCTGCGTGCCGGAACGAATTTCGGGGAGCAGCGACATGGCCTGCGTAACGACGGTCGCCGGCATCTGGCCGAGATATGCCGCCGGCGAGAGCCCATGTTTTGTTAGTTGCCGTTCGGCCAGCGAAACATAGAAATTGGCCGCGATATTGACGATATGCGCCTGAACGTAATTCACCGTTACGAACCGGCGGCATACATGGTCCAGCAGGACGAACAGCTCGTCGGTTTTCAGCCGGGACTCGTCAACTGCTTCATAGACCCTGATCTCGTGATGGAATTCCGGCAGGAAGTCATCGCGGAAATCGCGTTCCAGTTTCTCGGCCATGCGAGTCAGGCGAAGATTCGTAAGGAAGCTCATGCCCCGCTTCAACCTGCGCTTCTCTTCGCGGCGGTTGACATACAGCGCCCCGAATACCGACGTGACGAAGGGCGAGCCATTTTCTTCCACGTCGTAGCGAATGCGCAGCGCACGGCACGCGAGGTCGGTGCTGCCACCTGGTTGCCATAGCGCCTCCATGAACGACAGGCTGAACGGCGTCGGCCGCGGCAGAAGCTCCGAAAGCTCATTTAGAACGAAAACGGGTTCGTCGGGCGCTGCGTCGGCGCAGAGGTCGAGCAGGCGGCGGCGTTCCCGCTCTTGCACGAATTCCTTCATGTTCGCGGTTTGGGTACGCGACAACGCAGTGATGTTACGCGACTGCAGGATCAGGAACCGGCCGTCGCGATAGGCCCATTCGACATCCTGCGGCGCATCGAACAAGGCTTCCAGCTGCCGCCCGAGCGCCACGAGTGGCGCAAGATCGATCGGCGGCGCGTCCTCGCCCACGAGCCGGCCGCTATAGCGCCCGACCCGATATGCATCCGGGGTCGCCGTTCCGTCCGCGATCGCCGCGCCGAGGCCGCTGACCATCTCTATCAGCAGGCAACCGCTCTCTCCGGGATGCTCGGTAAACATGACACCGGCAAACTCAGGGTCGACCATTTTCTGGATAAGAATGCCGCCGCGCTCCTCGCCGGCTTCGCCATAATCTGCGGCGGAAACCGTACGGAAGGAATCGCGAACCGCCCTGATCGCGGCGGCCAGGGCATCGCGGCGGACATTGAGAATCGACTCGAAAACGCCCGCATAGCTGTGGCACTCGCCGTCTTCATTCAACCCGGAACTGCGGACGGCGACCACCTTCGCGTCCAGCCGCAGCCATAATGCATCGATCGCGCGCCAGTCCTCGGGCGAGAGATCCGCATCACCGCTGCTCTGAGACAGAACATCGCTGGCGATAACCATCCCGTCGGGTACGGGCAGGCCGGCATTCAGCATCAGCCCCAGCCGGCCGGCCTTGGTCCCGGCCGTAGCGATGTATCCGGCTTCCGAAAGAGCGAATATTCGGTCGTTACCCTTTGGTTTCCGGCCTTTTCCCGCCCCACGGGCCTGACCCGCGGCATTATCCTGGCGCCGGTCCACGAACATCCTGACAGCGTGTGTCTGGGCCACCATCATTGAGATGCTCAGCACCAGATACAGATTGACCGCGGATCCGAGCGGCAGGGTCAGCGCGATCAGCAATCCGCCCGCGGCCAGCCTAAGCGTCGTAAACAGTGGCGTATGCCGGGCAGCCGAACCGTACAGATGCAGGAAGACGATGCCGCCGATGAGAACCGGCAGGATATAGAACGGGTCGGGCATGGCCAATGACGGCAGCCACAGCAGTGCTGCGCCGCTCGTTCGCGCCACTGCGTCAACGGCGAAGAAAAAGGCCAGGAACAAGGGTATCTGAATGCAAATTCCGATCATATTCAGGCCAGGCGTAAGGCCGTTCTTGCGATAGAGGCCCATCAGCGCACGCGAAAGCCGTGTCTTGTCCTCGGTAAGACTTTTCTTCAGCCATGCGATCTCCTCGGCCAGTCTCTTTTGCATAATCTGGTCGCGTTCGGCCTTGATGGTAAAGGGCGCGATGATCGCTCGCAGCAAAAGCACGACGAGCAGGATCGCGACTGGCAGCGACCCGCTCCCGCCCTCGATCCAGCGCAAGAGTTGTTCCAGCGGTTCGCTGGCGATGGCCAGAAGACCCTTGTTCCGGTCCTCCGCCCATCGCTCAACATAGGCCTTCGCCGTTTTTGGCTCGAAGTACTCGTGCGGCGCCGTGTACCGACCGCGGAAATCAAGACCCAGCCGTGTCAGCCGAAGCCCAAGGATTTTCGAGTAGAAACAACTGCGCTTGTCATAGCAGGCGGCGACAATGGGACGATCGGGAAGGCTGTTGAATGCGGCATTCATTTCTTCCGTCGGCATTTTTCGAATGGGAAGATTGATGGCGTCGGGAAGGTTCCCCAATCTGAAATCGCCTGGATAGCGGACGTCGACGAATATCGCCCCTTCGTCGCGCACCAGCGCAGTTACGTCCGGCGTATCGAGCAAGATATCCTCGTTGGGATAGGCGGGAAGGGCCCTGAGATCGCCTGCCGCTTCGGCCTGGCTGCCAGCCACCTGCCGGCCCTCGGCGAGCCATTTCTCAAATCCGCCGATGACGAAGTTGCACGGGGTGCCTTCTGCCGCGAGCTGGTCGCAGGTCTCGGAACTCCTGTTCCCCGAATAGCACAGCAGAACATTGGTCTTGCCGGCCAGGTCGAGTTCGTTCCGCACCGACGGAAAATCCGCGTAGCGTACATGATCGAAGGTCGGCAGCTTCCCGCCCTCGCGTTCTTCCGGTTCGCGCAAATCTATGAAATTGATCCCGCCCGAGCCCGTTTCCGCCGCACTGTCCAGGAGCCGCGCAAGTTCATCGGTCGTAATTCCTTGCGGGTGGCTCATCTGGCTGCTGAATGACAGGGTCTTCAGCGATACATCGCCGACGGATTCGCCCGCCTCGACCGACGGACGCACAAGATTTGCTTCCAGCCGCCGGTTTTGCTCGTCCTTAGCGGCGGCCCACTGGAATATGTTAGCGGCAAGGGAGCCCAGAAAGAGCACAACAAGGCCGCCGAAAATCCATACCGGCATTCCGGCCCGGCCGTTTCGGCCCTTGAGGCCACGGCGGGCGCCGCGATTGCCGAACAGCGCGCCGCCGACCACCATGGTGGCCAGGCCGATCATCTGGGCTGCGCTGGCGAAGAAATTGACCGCAAGGTCGGGGGACGGGATCGCGAAGGCCGGACTCGCATGGAGGAGCAGAAAAACGACCGTAGCCACTCCTGCCAAGAAACCGCTGCGGGACGACATCCATGCCCGTCCCGGGTGCCGCTGCAGCATTTTCCACCCTGTCGGCTGACTTCGCTCGTTCATTTCCCTACCTCGCCTATTTCTATTGCTATCTGTTGACCTGAAATGTCGGACCTGCCTTCTCAAAAACCCGAATGCTCGGAATCAAACCAGCTTCCCACGCGTATAAATGCTATATATTCGGGCATTTCCGCGTTATGTATCTCTCTAAGATTGTGTTTACAGCCACATTTAGGCCATAACGGGATTCGTTTCCGCCTTTCGGCCGCGTTGTGTTTACGCGGTTAGCCTTAAGTATGGATATCCAGTCGGGTCTGGAAGGAAGGTGGCGCACCGGCCACTGCCGACGCCGCCATCCGTGGAATTCTTGTCGAAGTCGAACGACGCGGCGCAATGCTCGCCGGTTCTGATCGGTTTCGCCCGATGATTGGACCGGTAGCGAGCAAATTTGCCAAACAAAATGGAATCTACACTATTCCCGGTACAGTTAATTTGGAACGATTTCACCCGAATCACGTCTGTTGACCAGAGATCGCGAAAACTTGGCCCTGGCGAATACGCATCATTACCAATCATAAATAACAAATCAGTATGTTTCATGCCCACTTTCCTTATCCTGCACGCTCATTAAACTAGCGCTTTGCTTTGCTTTCACATCGCAACGATTGCAAGATTCGCAGGCTTTTGCAATTAAATTATGTCATATTTTTGTAAAAAGTGCGCGGCATGGGCGCGCGGAGGCTGGGCCTGACAACCCAAACACCTTGGCAGGCCGCCATAAAAGACGGAAGCGCTGCAAAAAAATGCAGCGCTTCGATTGAAGGCAGGAGCTGACCCGAAAAGGTCAGATCAAACTATCAGGATGGCGACAAGCACCGCCAGGCAAACAGGTCCAACAAACGATTTCCAGGCAGGGGCGGACGGATATGCAGCGATTCGCCAGTCAGTGACACCCGTCGCGACAATCGCCAGCAATATGGCTGGTACGGTCAATTTTCTCTCCAATCATAGCAAATGTCTTGTTTCAAAATGATTTGGCCTGTCGGCGCCTCTCGCGAACCGGGAGCGCCCTGCAGGCAGGATCCGGTGAAAGGACAGTCACGCCACTCGTACGCCCTCCAGGAAGCGGCGCACTTCGTTTCGAAGACTTTCCGAAAGCTGCGACAACTGGTTCGAAGCGCCGAGGACCTGCGCCGCCGCGCCACCCGTTGCGTTGGCGGCTTGATTGACGCCACTGATATTGGATTTGACGTCCTCCGTTCCCTTTGCGACCTCCTGAACGTTGCGCGCGATTTCCTGGGTCGACACATTTTGCTGTTCGGCCGCCGAGGCGATCGCCGAGGAGGCGGCGCTGATTTGATCCACCGTCGTCCGGATTGTATTGATCGCGTCCACGGTCTTGTGCGTCGCATCCTGTATTCCGCCGATCCGCATCGCGATCTGATCGGCCGCCTGTGACGTCTGGTTGGCCAGGGTCTTCACCTCAGAGGCCACGACCGCAAAGCCCTTGCCGGCCTCGCCGGCGCGCGCGGCCTCGATGGTCGCGTTCAGGGCCAGCAGGT
>DAOVHN010000108.1 GCA_030671915.1 Pseudomonadota bacterium | reverse complement strand
GCGGCAGCTTGAAATGAACGGTCTCGTCGCCGACGGAGACGGTTTCCAGCGTCACGTCATAGCGCTCGCGGCAAGCCTCGATAAGCTCGTGCACCAGAACCTCCGGCGCCGACGCGCCAGCCGTGATGCCCAGTCTGGACACCGCCTCCAGCCGCGACCAGTCCAGCGATGCGGCGTTCTGGACCAGGAAGGCGTTATCGCAACCCATGCTTACCGCCACCTCCACCAGCCGCCGTGAATTCGACGAGTTCGGCGAGCCGACGACGATCACCGCATCGCATTGCGGCGCCATGGACTTGACCGCCGACTGGCGGTTCGTGGTGGCGTAGCAGACATCTTCCTTGCCCGGCCCGTAAATGGCGGGGAAACGACTCTTCAGCGCATTCACGATGCAGGCCGTATCGTCAACCGACAGGGTCGTTTGCGTGATGTATGCCAGTGGCGTGTCGGCCGCGAGGTCCAGGTCGGCGACGGCCTCCGTGTTTTCAATCAGGAAGATGGCGCCCTCGGGCAGTTGCCCCATGGTGCCGATGACCTCCGGGTGGCCGGAATGGCCGATCATGACGATCCGCCGGCCCGCCTGGTAGTGATGCTCGGCCTCGTGGTGAACCTTGCTGACCAGCGGGCATGTCGCATCCAGATAGACCATGCGCCGGCGCTCGGCCTCGGCCGGGACGCTCTTCGGGACCCCGTGGGCCGAAAACACTATGGGCCGGTCGTTCGGCGCCTCGTCCAGTTCATCCACGAAGACCGCGCCCTTGACCTCCAGATCTTCCACTACATGGCGGTTATGCACGATCTCGTGGCGGACATAAACCGGCGCTCCGTATTTCTCCAGCGCCACCTCGACGATCTTGATGGCGCGGTCGACGCCGGCGCAGAATCCGCGCGGATTCGCCAGCAATATCTTCAAGGGTTCGCGCATGGTCTTGTCGTCCGTCATGCTGTTTCCGTCTGTCCCTCGTTACATCCGCAAAATGGTCGCGATCCGCTGTTTGCGAGCCTTGTGCAAGCCCCGGCGTCTCTTTAGTATCGCGGACGCTGGCACGTCAATCACGCTTTTCCCGCGGATTGCAGCGAACCGGCGCAGAGTATCACAGACCATGGCTGGTTCGAAACCGAGGGTGTGCGGAAATGGCCGAACAGGCAATGAATACAAACAGGCCCCAGTGGAACGGGGCGGCGGGAGGGAAAATCCTTGTCTGAGGCCTTTCGCTGGCTGTTGCGCTGCGCCGCCGCCGCCGTTGTCGCGGTCGTTGTGGCCGGATGTTCCAACGATGAAGACGAAAATGAGGCGCCTTGTCCAGCCGCCAAGGTGCTGGGCGAGCCGTCGGAGTTGACGCGCTTCCGCGATGGCCCCGGGCGCGACCCCACCGATGTCCTGTTCGAGGCCCGCATGATGCGGGTGGTCGGCGAATGCGCCTACGACCTGGATGGCGGCGAAATCGAGGTTGAACTGGAAGTCGTGATGGAGGTTGTTCGTGGCGCGGCGCTGGCCGACGGCAAGATCGATTACCGGTATTTCGTTGCGATCGCGGAATGGACTCCCGATGGCGGCTTGGAACCGGTCGTTCACAGCCGCGAGGCGTTCCAGGTGGACACAAGAATTCCATCGGGCCGGCGTGGCTTGCGCTATCGGGATTTGCTGGAGATTACGATTCCGCGCCCCGATGACCGGAACGTGCAGAATTATGTACTTTATCTGGGATTCGAACTTACGAAGGATGAATTGTCCCACAACAGGGACAGATTCGGCTATTGATCCGTCAGATTCACTCCACTAGATAGTCTGGACCGCACAATAAACGGGGGTTTCACGTCATGAGCAGCGATCTTCGATATTCCGAGGAACATGAATGGGTGTCGGTGGACGGCGATATCGCCACGGTCGGCATTAGCGACTTCGCCCAACAGCAACTTGGCGACGTGGTGTTCATTGAACTGCCCGATATCGGCCGCACGGTCGAGCGCGGCGGCGAGATTGCCGTTGTCGAATCGGTCAAGGCGGCCAGCGAAATCTATGCCCCTCTGTCGGGCGAGATCGTCGAAGTCAACGATGCCCTGGCCGATGAGCCGGCAAAGGTAAACGAGTCGCCCGAGGTGGACGGCTGGCTTTTCAAGATGCGCCTGAACGACGCGGCGGAAGTCGGGAAACTGATGGACGCCGCGGCCTATAAGACCTTCACCGACGACCAGGGGTGACGGTACGCGCCCCGACAAGCTGACGAAGCAAAGAAAAGCCCCCGCCGATAAAGCAGGGGGTTTTCTATTGGTTCCGGCCTGAACGACACTTTAATGTA
Source organism: Pseudomonadota bacterium (assembly GCA_030671915.1). Lineage (GTDB taxonomy): Bacteria > Pseudomonadota > Alphaproteobacteria > UBA8366 > JADFVY01 > JADFVY01. Next base: position 5,291 of record DAOVHN010000108.1, on the reverse strand, counting down.
GTTTGTTCGGAATATCCTTGATCGCGTCGGCCACGGCCTGTTCGCCGGGCTTGCCCGCCATCTTTTTCTCCAGCAGCCTGGCCGTGGCGTCGATCGCCATGTCGACAGCCTTCTCGCGGATTTCCTCCAGCGCGGCTGCTTCGGCCTGGGCAATCTTGTCAGTTGCCTGCTGTTCGCGCCGCGCGATGGATTCCTCCAGTTCCGCCTCGGCCCTCACCGTTGCCCGCCCGGCTTCCTCGCGGGCATGGGCTATTATCTGTTCGGCTTCCTGGATGGCCTCGCGCTGGCGGCGCTGGTAGCTGGCCAGCAGGGCCTGGGCTTCCTCGCGCAGGCGCTGGGCTTCTTCGACTTCCTCGCGAATTTTCGCAATTCGGCCGTCCAGCGCCTGGGTAAGAATCCGCCTGCCCGGCTTGAAGGCCGCGATGGCGAAGACCGCGAAGGCCACTCCGACCCAGAAGGTCGTGCTGTCCATCAGCGCATCCATCATGCCTTCTCCTTCAGACTGGCGGCCACGGCCGCCTTGGCATCGGCGTTGGAAACCTTCAGCCCCGCCAGCTTGGCCGCCACATCCTGGACGACCTCGATGACGACGTCCTGGAGGTTGGCGAGCGCGGGTGCTTTCGCCGCGTTGATGCGTGCCTCGGCGGCCTTGGTGTCTTCCGCCAGTTTGGCGGCCAGGGCGCTTCGGCGCTCGGTGGCGCCTTCCGCGATCTCCTGCGCAACCTGGCGGTGGATCGCCTTGGCCTGTTCGGCGGCATCGGCGAGCGCCTTTTCATAAGCCGCCATGGCGGCTTCGGCTTCCTCGCGATGGGCCGACGCCTTGTCCAGATCGTCATCGACCTTCCGGCGGCGGGTTTCCAGCGCGTCTTCGATCTTCGGCAATGCGTTTTTCTGCAGGATAAAGAAGAAGACGACCAGCATGACCGTCAGCCAGAACAGCTGTGTCGCGAATTTCGTCCAGTCGAGTTGGGGCAAGCTGCTGCCGCCTTCGGCAGCGGCAAAGGCGAGCGAAGGTGCCAACGCGGCGATCCCCGCGATGCCGGTTAGTAGGATGGATCTTGCCTGTGCGACCATTATTTCGTTCCCGGATTCTCTGTTTCCTGGGGTGAGCGCGCGACCCTGGGATCGCGCCCCATGGCCTCAGCCGAAGAGGATCAGGAACGAAATCAGCAGGGCGTACAGCGCGACGGCTTCAACCAGCGCAAAGCCCAGCATGGCCATTGGAAAGATCTGCGGCCGAGTCGCCGGGTTGCGGGCGATCGAGCCGATCAGCGACGAAAAGATGTTACCGATACCGACACCCACGCCGGACAGTCCGATCACGGCAAGGCCTGCGCCGATCATCTTCGCGGCTTCAAGTTCCATTGTCTTGTTTCCCGTTTATTGGTCCAGATAATTGATGCGAAGTACGATTGCCCTGAAGCGTTTCGTACTAGTGGAGATTCAACGCGTCGTTCAGATACAGGCAGGTCAACACGGTGAAGACATAAGCCTGCAGGAAAGCGACGAGCAGTTCGAAACCGGTCAGCGCGACATCCATCGCGATCGGCGCAAGACCGCCAATCCCGAAGGTGGCGGCGCCCAGCGGCACGACAAAACCGGCAAAAACCTTCATCATCGTATGGCCGGCCATCATGTTCGCAAACAGGCGAATCGACAGACTGACCGGGCGCGACAGGTAGGAGATGATCTCGATCGGGATCATCAGCGGCATCATCAGCGCCGGCACGCCCGAGGGCACGAAGAAGCTGAAGAAATGCAGGCCGTGCTTGACGATGCCGACGATGGTGACCGCCAGGAATACCGTCAGCGCCAGCGCCAGGGTCACGATTATATGGCTTGTAAAGGTGAATGCGCCCGGGACCAGGCCAAGCAGGTTCCCAAACAGAATGAACATGAAAAGCGTAAAGATATAGGGAAAGTAGCGCCGCCCCGCGTCGCCTACATTGTCCCGTATCATATTCGCGATAAACTCGTAGGACATTTCCGTCATGACCTGCCAGCGGCCGGGGACCAGCGCGCGGCGCCGCGCGCCGAAAGCCAGGAACACCGACGCCACGGTAATGGTAATGCCCATCCAGAGCGCGGAATTGGTGAAAGACAGATCGATGCCACCGATATTGATCGGGACAATCGTATGAATCTCGAACTGTTGGAGCGGGCTCGCCACGTTTAGACCTCGCCTACCTTTCGCCTTCTATATCCCCGGAATTCCCTTTGGATTCCGTGTCTCCATCCGCGCTGGCATCCTTGCCCCGCGCCGTCTGCTCCTGCCCGTCCTCGCCATCCTCCGGTTTCCGGTAACCGACGGCGAGGCCGTAGCCCATGGCGGCGCGATAAACATTCAGGATCGCCGCCGCCGAGCCCAGCAGGAAGAACACCACGAGGAACCAGGGCTTTGTACCAAGCCACCAGTCCAACCCAAGGCCGATGCCGACTCCCATCGCCAGGGCGGATACCATTTCCGCCCCAATCCGGAAGGCCCAGCCCAAACCGCTCATTCCCGGCGGTCCGCCGGATAGAGTCTCGTTTTGCTGGCTATCTGCCCCTCGGTGCTCCCGCGCCGCGCGGAGCCGTTCTCCCAGATCGTCGAGGGGGGGCGGTCCGTTATCTTCGCCCATCTCGGTCTCCTGGAATTATCAACGCCACGCCGCAAAGCGCGGGCACCATACTTATGCGAAAAATCCAAGTCAAGGCGGAATACCGCACTGTGGCAACCTGTCCAAAAAGCGCGGAAAATAACGGGTTACAGCGGACCCGTGAGACGGGCTACGCCGACTTTCGCATTTCCTCGGCGCGCGCCAGGTCAACCGACACCAGTTGACTTACCCCCGGCTCGCCCATGGTGACGCCAAACAGACGGTCCATCCGGGCCATGGACATGCGGTGATGGGTGACCATCAGGAAGCGGGTTGCGCCGCTGTGCGACAGCTCGTTCAGCAACGAACAGAAGCGGTCGACATTGCTGTCGTCCAGCGGCGCGTCGACCTCGTCCAGCACGCAGATCGGCGCCGGGTTGGTCAGGAACACCGCAAACAGCAGCGATACGGCGGTCAACGCCTGTTCGCCGCCCGACAAGAGCGACATCGAGGTCAGCTTCTTGCCCGGCGGGCTCGCCATGATTTCCAGGCCCGCTTCCAGCGGGTCCTCTTCATCGGTCAGGGTCAGATGCGCCCGCCCGCCGCCGAACAGCCGGGTGAACAGATCCTGGAAATGATCGTTGACCTGCGCGAAGGCTGCCATCAGGCGCTCGCGTCCCTCGCGGTTCAGCGCACCGATGCCCTGGCGCAGGCGCGCGATCGCCGCCAGCAGGTCCTCGCGCTCGGTTTGCATGGTGGAGATCTGTTCCTGCAGTTCTTCCGCTTCGGTCTCGGCGCGCAGATTTACCGGGCCCATCCCGTCACGTTCGCGGGTTAGCCGTTCCAGCCGCGCCGCCGACGCGTCCGCTGCCGGGATGGCCTCGCCTTCGCCGATCTCAGCGGCCTCAAGGATATTTTCCGGCGCGATGGCCAGTTTATCGCGCACCCGTTCGACTACCACCTGGCGGTCGCGCTCGGCCTGTTCGACCTGCGCCTCGGCGCGCACCTGTTGTTCGCGGGCCTCGCCCAAGGCTGCTTCGGCGGCCTTCAGTTCGCGATCGGCCTCCGTTTGCCCGGCCTCCGCCGTCGCCAGGCGGTCCGCAGCCGCGCCGCGTTTCGCCTCGGCCTCGGAAATCTGGTCCATCAGCGATGCTCGCTGACCTTCCAACTCGTCAGGCCGGGCCGCAAGCCGTTCGCGTTCCTCTTCCGCCGTGCCGTGGCGTTCCACCAGATCGGCCAGGCGTTCGGCGGCGCCCGCGGCGCGGCGACGCCAGTTGCCAGCTTCCGTCTCGATCGTCAGCAGGCGTTCGCCGCGCCGTTCGGAATCCGCGACCAGCCGGTCATGGGCGCTGCGCCGCTCTGCGTCGCGGCCTCTCAGTTCAGCCAGTTCCGTGCGCAGGGCGGTGACAGTCTCGCGCATGGACGAGGCGTCCTCAAGGACCGACAGTTCGCTTTCCGCTTCCGAAAGGCCTGTCTCGGCCTGCTCGCGGTCCGCTGTCGTGGTTTCCAGCGATTCGATCAGCGCCGTCAGCCGGGTTTCCTGCGCCATCCGGGCGTTGGTCAGCCGCGCATGCTCCTCGCGGGCCATGTTGAGCTTCGCAAATCCGTTGCGTACGGCCTCGCGGGCGTTGCGTTCCCGCTCGGCCGCCTCGGCACGGGCCGCGTGGGCGGCTTCGGCGGCCTCTTCGGCGGCCTCCGCCTTCGCTTCCGCCTCGCGTCGCGTCGCCCGGATTTCGGCCAGCCGGTTGCGCTGGGCCAGCCGAGTCGCGGCCGCGGTCGGAGCGCCGGCGGAAATAGTGAAACCGTCCCAGCGCCACAGCCCGCCATCGCGCGATACCAGCCGCTGCCCGGCCCTCAGCGACGGGGCAAGACGCGCGCCGGCCGCAGCATCCTTGACCACGCCGATGGCGGAAAGGCGGCGCGACAGCTCGTCAGGCGCTTTGACGAACCTGGCCAGCGCCGGCACACCGTCCGGCAGGTCCGACGGATCAAGCGGCGGCAGCCGGCCCCAGTGGACGGGGGCCGATGTATCGACCGGCGCATTCAGATCCTCACCCAGCGCCGCGCCCAGAGCGGTTTCGTAGCCGCCATCGACGGTGACCGAATCGATCACCGGCGGGAACAGGTCGCCTTCCGCCGGTTCCAGCAACTCCGCCAGCGCCTGTTCCTCGGCCTTTAACCGGGCGAGCGCCGACTGGGCGTCCTGGGCGGCGGCGCGAGCGGCATTTTCCGCCTCCTCGGCCTCGGCGCGCATCGACTCGGCAGCTTCCTGCGTTGCGCGGGCCTCGTCCACGGCGGCGTTAGTCTCTTCCATCGCGGCGGCGGCGGCCGTCATCGCCTCGTCGGCGCCCAGCGCCCCGGCCCGTTCGGCGCGCTCGGCCTCCAGTTCCTTTTCGCGGGCGGACAGGCGCGCGGTGCGCTCCGCCAGTTCCGAAATCCGTCTGGTCAGCGAATCGCGGCGCGCCTCGGTTTCCGCCAGCCGGCTGGTCAGCTCCTGAAGAAGCGCCTCCTTCTCCTCGACCTGCTCGCTTGCCTCGACCAGCGCTTCGGCGGCCGACTCCTTGTCCACCGCCTCGTCTTCTTGGGCGGCGGCAAGTTCTTCCCGCTCGGCTTCCAGCCGGGTCAGCGCCTCGGAGGCATCTCCTTCCAGCGTTTTCTCGCGTTCTATATCGCCGATGATTTGCACAAGCTGCTGCTGAAGCTGGGCCTGCG
>DAOVHN010000548.1 GCA_030671915.1 Pseudomonadota bacterium | reverse complement strand
TGATCGAGGCCGCCGAGCGCGTCATCGTGGTCGCCGACCACAGCAAGTTCGGCAAGCGCGCCCTGGTCCGCGCCTGTGAAATCGAAGCCATAGACATGCTGATAACGGATGCCCCGCCCCCGCCGGCGCTGGCCGAGAGGCTGGACGAGGCGGGCGTGGTGGTTGAGGTGGCGGACGCAAATCCCTGAATTTTCCTTGCGCGGCGACATGTGCCGAAATGGGCCCAGAATACATTCTTAACTATTTGTTAAGAATGACAGTCGCCTTCAGGCGCGGATTCTGTTACAATCTGTCCAATTGTGACAGGAAGTCTGGCGCTCCGCGGATGCGGATCGGGGCAGAACCTGGAATAGCGCTGCCGTCAAGCTGAACGGCCTCACCGGTTCCGCGAAACGGCCGGCGCCTCTGTGGGGAGGCAGAAAATGCGAATATCGATTAAGTTGTGGTTGTCCGCTCTGACAGCGGCAGCGGCGGTGATGGCTGTGCAGACAGCCGGCGCCGTGGAACTCCAGGAAGCCGACGCCCTGCCGCCGGCATTCATGAAAAAGGCCGTGGGCCCCATGGCAAAGTCCGACACCGCCCTGAGGCGGCTGATCGGAGAATTCCTGGCCCACAGGAAGGGGGCGGTCCGGCACGCCTTATGGAAGACCTGAAGGGGTTGGGCCTGACAAAGGCCGCACAATACGTCTCGATGGTCTCCGGGCTGATTCCGATCGGGACCATCCAGCGGATGGTGAGGCTCGACAGTATCCGGGCCGGGCGGCGTCGCCGGGGTAAATGAAATACGACGTGCCGGTTGCGCCGGAAAAGAACGAATGAATAGAAAGGCAGACCATGATTCGGACCTTAATAATGGCGTTCGTGGCGCTCGCCGCGCTTGTCGCAGTAAGCGCCGCCGCAACCGCGGCAACGCAGGAACCTGATCTGGAGGACACCGCACCCGGCGCCGCGGTGTCTCGGGGCGAGGGCCCGCCTCCCACGTCGCGCGGGGCCGTACCGACCCTGTCGGCGGAGGATCGGGCGAGGTCGGCGAAGGGTCTGGTCGATCTCAACGGAAACGGTCTTTCCGACGGCCTTGAGGACAGCCTCGCCGGGCTGGCGGCCAACGCGCAGGTGGACGTGATCGTTACTTTCTCCGGACCCGGCAACGCAGCCTCGGCGCAAGCCGCTGTGGGCGCGTTTTCCGTCAGGTACGAGTACAACATCATCGACGGTTTTGCCGCCACACTGACGGCCGGCCAGGCGCGCGCCCTGGCGACGGCGCCCGGCGTGTTCCGCGTCGAGGAGGACGCGACGGTCTATGCCTTCATGGAGTCGGCCCGGCCCGATTTCGGCGTCGAGGACGTGGCCGTGGACCCGGACACGGCAGGATTGACCGGTAGCGGCGTTACGATCTGCATGGTGGATACCGGAATCCAGGGCGACCATGAAGCGTTCAACACGTATGACGGTGAGACGATCACCGGCAGCAGAATCGTCGGTTTCCAGGATTTCACCGGCGATATGAGCGGGGTTTTTCATGATGTGCCTTATGACTACAACGGGCACGGCACCCATACCGCCGCCACCGCGGCGGGCGGCGGGGCGGCGGGGCCCACGAGCCTCGGCGGCGACACGGTGTACGCGCCCAAGGCGCGCGGCGTCGCGCCTGGCGCGTCGCTCCTTATCGCAAAGGTACTCAAGGGCGATGGCACCGGCGCAGATAGCGGTGTCCTGGCGGGTATAGAGTGGTGCGTGGAGCAGGGCGCCGACATCATCAGCGCCAGCCTCGGGATCCCGGGCAACTCGCTTTGCACGGACGCCGTCTGCGAGGCCATGGATAATGCGGCCTTGGCCGGCATCCTGCCGGTGGTGGCGGCCGGCAACGAGGGCGACCTGCCCGAGAGCATCGGCAGCCCGGCTGCGTCGCCATTGTCGCTCACCGTCGCGGCGGCCGCCGACTTCTCCGCTAATCCGGCCGATCTCTGGGCCACTTCTGGCGTTTATCTGGCACCCTTTTCCAGTCTCGGCCCGACGGCAAAAGGCGAGATCAAGCCGGATATCGCGGCGCCCGGCGTGACCATCCTGTCGGCCTGGAGCGATGAATATGTGCTGTGCGACCCGTTGTTTGGCTGTTTCCCCGAACCCTATTCCTACGGCTGCGGCATCGGTTGTTACACCGTCGTCAGCGGCACCTCGATGGCCACGCCCTATGTGTCCGGCGTTGCGGCGCTCATGCTCCAGGTCAATCCTTCCCTGACGCCGGCGCAGATCAAGCAGATCATCGCGGAAACGGCGCACGACCGTCTCACGCCCGGCAAGGATGTCGCCTACGGGCATGGGCTGATCGATGCGCTGGCGGCCGTGAAGCGGGCGATGGGTTATGCCGAGGGGAGCTATACGCCGAATGAACTTCCGTCCTATTTCGTCGGAACCGACAGCGTGCCCGACAACGGATACACGGACATCCCGATCACCGTGACCGACACGTCCCTCCCCCTGGCCGTCAGCATCACCATCGACGGT
>DAOVHN010000215.1 GCA_030671915.1 Pseudomonadota bacterium | reverse complement strand
ATGTATCGTATTCGGGGAAAGGAGGGTTGTATGCGACATCCGATCACAACCGATACCCGGCTCGCCGGCACGGCTGCGCGCCTGTATCGGCGGTTATTTCGACCTGATGACCCCCACGGCTGGGCCGACTATCACTGCGTGGAACAGCCCGACGGCAATTTTTGGATCCACACACATGGCCTCGGGCGCTGGCGGTTGCCGGACCTGGAATTCACCGGTGTTCCGCATGATATGTGCAGCCATGCCCATCAACTGATGTTCGCGATCATCGAAAGCTGCAGGGACGCCGGCGCGGCACACGCGGATGGCGATGTTGAAGGCGTTTTTTCCGCGCCCGGCCAGAATTTCCTGCAATTGGCGACGTTGCGCCCGGCGCCGCGCGGCGATTCGGAACACTGGAACACCCTGCGGATCGTCGATTGGGACCAGCCCGCGGAATCTGGTTTCGCCGCGCGCCTGTTCGCCTCGCACATCGCGGCCTGGGCGGAACTCGCCGGCGATCCGATACAAAAGGAAGTCATGTGCCGGCGGGCGCTGGTGATTTTTCCCGGCCATTTTCTGGAAATGACCGCCGGGGCCGATATCGACCCCCGTGATGCAGATCTGACCGATCTGCAATATCGGGCGAACCTTTCGATCTATCTCTCGCTGGTCGAGGCGCTGTTCGCCCAGGGCCGCGTGACGGAGGCCATCGGTTATCTGGAGGAGGCGATCGCGCGCTGCCCGGGTTGGGCCCAGGCCTTTCGCGGCTGGTTGGTCGCCAATTACCGCCGTAACGACGCCTTTATCAATTTCTGGCACGCCGCCGACATCTCCGAAATCTGTGCCCGCTGCCGGCCCGCCGGCATGGCCGGCTCGCCGCCGGAGCAGAAGGCAACCGGTTTCGGAAGGAAAAAACGCAAACCCCAACGCGCCAGACGAAGTGCCTGAGAGGGAGTGGCGGCGATATATGTGCGTTTGCACGTTTCGTTCGGAAAATATTAACGAATAACCCCTGATAATCGACGCGTGCCTCCCGCCGGTTTGGCGGAGCAAGTCTTTTTGGAGAACCGAATGAAACACCCGGTCAACTCGAAAACAAGACTGCGGGGGGGGATATCGCGGTTTTTCACCCGGATGTTCAATTCGGGGGATCCGCGAGGATGGGGTGACTACCATATCGTGCCGGAATCGGGGGGCACGCTGTGGGTGCATGCCCACGGGCTGGATAATTACGGTCTGTTGGATATGGAATTCGCGGACGTGCCAGGCGATCTGCGCGGTGCCGCGGTCGATCTTATGCTGGCGCTGGTGCGCCATGGCAAGACGGGCCAGCATCTGGAGGTCGACGGAGATTTCGCCGGGGCCTTGTCGGCGGACGAGCCCGACTTCCTGCAAGTCGGCATGTTACGCGACACCAATCATGGCGACGCCGAACATCGCGGCCTGGTGCGCGTCGTCGACCGGGGTGAACCGATGGGCTCCGGCTTTCCGGCGCGGCTTTTCGCATCGCATCTCGTGGCGCGGGCGGAAGAGGTTTCCGGCGCGAAAAAGCGCGAAGCGATGTGTCGCCGTGCGCTGGAGATTTTCCCCGGCGAGCCCGCGTCGGCGGACCTGCGGGTCGATGACTCCGGCGGGGGTTGGGACATGACCGAATTGCAACAGACCTCGAACCTGGCCGCCAGGATCGGCCTCGCCGAGGCGTTGCTGGACCGCGACAAGCGCGAGGAGTGCCTTCAGGTGCTCGAACAGCATCGCCTTCTGCCCGGGCTGGGCACACCAGTACCGGCCCGAGGCCGCGGACGGCGGCAACGACTTCCATACCCGGTTCTGGGCCGATGCCGATATCGATGCGATCTGCGCGCGCCTCCGGCCGGCCATGGGCAACCCGCCCGCTCGCCCGGCAGGCCTTGGCAGTGGCGCCCCCGCCGCCGGCTTCGGTTGCCGCCCGCAAGGGTTCGGCTCACGCGTGGAGGCGGGTAGTAACGGCGATTAACAGACTGCGCGCGGGGAATGAACCCGTGCCTGTTCCGATCGCTTATCAAGGTTTGAAACCGGGAAAGCTGCATGCAACATCCGATCAACGGAAAGGTCAGGCTGGCTGGTCCGGTCAAACGACTCTACTGCAGCTTCTTCAAACGTTCGAACCCGCTCGGCTGGGCCGACTACCATACGGTGGCGGAGCGCTCCGGCGGATGGTGGGTTCATTGCCATGGGATGAGGCGCCGGATCGGTTTCGATCTTGAGTTCACCGGCGTGCCGAAAGACTTGCGCAAGGAAGCGCTACGGCTGCTGATCGGGATTATCCGCACGCTGCGCGGCCATGGCGAGATAGCGCCGGACCGGGATTTCGGCGGCCGTTTTTCGGGCTCCCTGCAAAGCTTTTCCCAGGCAGTGACGTTCCGCATATCGTCGCGTACCGATGGCGACCACAAAGGAATGATGCGCGTCGTCGATATAGGGCAGCCGCTACATTCGGGTTTCCCCGCCCGCCTGTTCGCGGCGCATCTGGTGGCGCGCGGGCAATCCCAGACCGACGCGAAGAAGGCCGAAAAACTGTTTCGCAAGGCTATCGATCTGTTTCCGGGCGAAGTATCCGATGCCGCGGGCAGCGCTGACTATGACCCGGCCGCCGGCGACATCACCGGCCTGCAGGTCAAATCCAATCTGGGCGGTTATCTGGGGCTGGCGCTGGCGTTGCGCGCGCAAAACCGCACCCCGGACGCCTGCGCCGCCGCCACCGAGGCCATAGCCCGCTGTCCCGACTGGGCCTTGCTGTATCGCGACCATTTCGTCCAGACCGACGACAGGAAAGACACTTACCAGGAATTCTGGCGCGATCTGGACATACTGGGGATCGCTTCGCGCCATCAGCCGGCGTCGCAAGCGGTCGGATCGGTCGCTGAGACCGGTGGGAACGGTGGCGGATTCGGCGCACGAACCCGCCCGGTCAGGCGTATCTGAGCGCGGCCCGTTCCTCGGCGCCGCGCGGCCTCACCGCCGCTACCCTACCAGTTTCTGCACCGCCGGGTAGTCGGTCTTTCCCGAACCCAGCAGCGGCACTTCCTCCACCACGACGATGTCGCGCGGGCAGGCGAGTTCCGGGCCGCCGCTGGTCCGGATTTGCGCCAATAGCACCTCGCGCGTCGCGTCCTGGCGGTCGGTTACCAGGATTAGCTGTTCGCCCTTGCGTTCGTCGGGGATGGCGACCACCGCGTGGGCGTTTTCGGGCCAGGCGGCGGTGGCGTAACCTTCCACGGCGGTCAGCGAGACCATCTCGCCGGCGATTTTGGCGAAGCGCTTGGCGCGGCCCTGGATGGTTATGAAGCCCTCTGCATCGATCGACACGATATCGCCGGTGTCGTACCAGCCGCCTTCCGGCGGTTGCAGCAGGCCCGGATTGTCGGCCTTGAAATAGCCCAGCATGACGTTAGGGCCCTTGACCTCCAGCCGGCCGCCCTCGTCGATGCCCGGCACGGGGACGAGGCGATGCTCGATCCCCGGCAGCAGGCGGCCCACCGTGCCGGCGCGGTAATGCATCGGTGTGTTGGTGGACAGCGCCGGCGAGGTTTCGGTGGCGCCGTAGCCCTCGAAGATGCGCACGCCGAACCGTTCGGCCCAGACGCGCCGGGTCTCGTCCTTGACCTTCTCGGCCCCGGCGAAAACATAACGCAGGCTATAGAAATCGTAAGGGTGCGCCGAGCGCGCATAGCCGGTGAGGAAGGTATCGGTACCGAACATGATGGTGGCGTTGGTGTCGTAAACCATCTCCGGCACGATGCGGTAATGCAGTGGCGAGGGATACATGAAGGTGCGTACCCCCGACAGGAGGGGGAGCAGCGTGCCGCCGGTCAGCCCGAAGGAATGGAAAACCGGCAGGGCGTTGAACACCCGGTCGGAGGGGTTGAAATCGATGCAGGCGGAAAGTTGATGGCGGTTGGCCTCCAGGTTGGCGTGGCTTAGCACCACGCCCTTCGGGCTGCCCTCCGAGCCGGAGGTAAACAGCACCACGGCGGCCTCGTCGGCGCCGCGGAAGCCGGCCGCGCGGTCGTGAATCCGCCCCGCGAAACGCCGCGAGACAAGGCCGCGCAACTTGTCCAGCCAGTCGATCTCGGCTGCCACATCCTCCAGGTAAACAACGTCGACCTCGCGGCTCAGGGCGGCGATCATCTCCTCCAGCCCGCCCATTTCGACGAAGCGGCGCGAGGTCAGCACCCGCCGCACCTCGGCCACCCGGCAGGCCGCCAGCATCGGCCCCGGCCCGGTGGAGAAATTCAGCATCGCCGGCGCCCGGCCAAAAGCTTGCAGCCCGAAGAAGGCGACGATGGCGGCTGATGTATTGGGCAGCATCAGCCCCAGCCGGTCGGCTGGCGTGCCGAGCCCGGCCAGCTTGCGTCCCAGCACCAGGCTGCCGGTTATCAGCCGGTCGTAGCTGAGCGGCTTACGCTGCACGTCCTCCAGGATCGGCGTGGCGCCGCCATTGACGGCGCGCGCTTCCAGCAGCGCCGCGAACAGGGTTTGCGGGCGATAGCCGGTCTGGAAGACGGTCTCGGTCATCACGTCATAGAGCCACTGGGCCACGGCCTCGCGCCGCCGGCGGCCCTTCAGTGTGTCGTCCACCGCGATGCGGCGCGGCTCCTGGATGGTCATGGAGATTTTCGGGAACCAGCGCAGGCGAAGCTTGCCCTTGAGCCGCGAGAAGGGCGTGTATTGCGCCCCGGCGATGCGCACCGGCAGGATCGTGGCGCCGGCCAGGTCGGCAATCGTGCCGGGGCCCTCGTAGATTTTCATCAGCGCGCCGGTGACGGTGATACGGCCTTCCGGGAAGATCACCACTGGGCGGCCCTGCTTCACCACGTCCACCATGGTCTTGGCCGCCATCGGATTGGTCGGGTCCAGCGGCAGCAGGTCGAACAGCAGGAAGGCCGGCTTCACCCACCAGCGCTTCGCGATATGGGAGTTGATGGCGAATGTGGCGCGCCGTGGCAGGAAGCAGCTCAAAAGCGCGCCGTCCAGGAAGGAGGTATGGTTGGCGACGATCACCACCCGGTCACCGCATTTCTTCAGATTCTCCTCGCCTTCCACCGTCATGCCGTATAGCCAGCGGAACAGCGTGCGGCCGATCCCCTTCACTACCTCGTCGGGCAGCAGCCCGACCACATAGATCGCGGCCAGCGTATTGCCGATGGCGAGCGCCAGGAAGACTTGCGTTACCGTGAAGCTGTACCAGAGCATGGCGGCCGAGGCGGCCGAGGCCACCACGATGAAGCCGGCATTGAGGATATTGTT
>DAOVHN010000727.1 GCA_030671915.1 Pseudomonadota bacterium | reverse complement strand
CATCCTAGAACCGTCAATACAGGAAACAGGAACGCCGGCCCGGCATGAGGCTGTGTGATCCCGCAGCCGCGCCCATCTGTCGCGTCGGGATTCGGCGATGGGCGGGTTACAATGCCTGCGTCATGGCACATAAAATGTATCGATCGATCGCCCGCCTCTACGACTTGCTCGATTTGCCGTTCGAGCGCGGTCGTTATGCGCCGATTCGGCCGGTGATGTTCGCCGGACTGTCGGGGCGCTTGCTGGATGCCGGCGTCGGCACCGGGCGCAACATGGCGTTCTATCCCCCGAACGCGCAGGTCACCGGCGTCGACCTCAGCCCCGCCATGCTGTCGCGCGCCGTCGCGCGCCGCGAGCAACTGGGCGTCGAGGTGGAACTGCTGGAACGCGACATCTGCGACACGCGGCTGCCCGAAGGGCATTTCGACGCCGCCGTCGCCACCTTCCTGTTCTGCGTGCTGGACGACAGCCTGCAGTTGCCGGCGCTCAAGGAACTGTCCCGCATCGTCCGGCCCGGCGGCGAAATTCGCATCCTCGAATATCAGTATTCGGCCCGGCCCTGGAAACGCTTCGTCATGCATCTCTGGGCCCCCTGGGTCCGCATGGCTTACGGCGCCACCTTCGACCGCAATACCGAACAATACCTGCCAGAGGCCGGTCTGGAAATCGTGGAGGAACGCTTCCTGTTCCAGGATATCATCAAACTGATCGTCGCGCGGGCGCCGGGTTAGCGCCTCACCCCACGCGCACCGGCCTTCCGGTCAAAGGATATTGCGGGTCGGAATAGCCGGGGGTGGAGGGATGGCCGGGGGGGACCAGGCTGTTCAGCAGCGCCTCGTCTTGCGCCGTGAATTCGTGGCGCAGGCAGCCCAGGTAGGCTTCCCACTGTTCCACCGTGCGGGGGCCGGCCAGCAGGCTGGTCACCAGGCTGTTGTTCAGCACCCACAAGAGCGCGTAATCGCCTGGCGTCATGCCGCGCGCCTTCGCGTGCTCGGCCAGCCTGGCCGCGATTTCCAGCGATTCGGGGCGGAATTCGGTTTCCATCATGCGCCTGTCGGCGCGCCCGGCGCGGCTGTCGGCGGCGGGTTCGGCACCCGGCTGGTATTTGCCCGTCAGCACGCCGCGGGCCAGCGGCGAATAGGGCACCACGCCGATCCCATATTGATCGCAGGCCGGCAGTACCTCCACTTCCGGCGTGCGGTCCATGGCGTTGTAATAGGGCTGGCAGACGACAGGGCGCGACAGGCCCATGCCGTCGGCGATGCGCACCGCGTCGGCGATCGCCCAGCCGCGGAAGTTCGAAAGTCCCCAGTAGCGCGCCTTGCCCGTGGCGATGACGTCGGCCACCGCCGACAGCGTCTCTTCCATCGGGGTATCCGCGTCGGGTTTGTGCAGGTACCAGATATCCACGTAGTCCGTGCCCAGCCGGTCGAGGCTGGCGTCGATTGCCTGCATCAGCCATTTGCGCCCCAGCCCGCCGTCATTGACGCCGGTCTTGCCCGGGTTGCCCGCCTTGGTGGCCAGCACCCATTTGTCGCGATCCTCGGCGATATGTTTAGCCAGAATGCGTTCGGACTCGCCGCCGGCATATGCATCCGCCGTGTCGATGAAATTGACGCCCGAATCGCGGGCGATGGAGACGATCTGCCCAGCGGTACGACTGTCGGTGCTG
>DAOVHN010000493.1 GCA_030671915.1 Pseudomonadota bacterium | reverse complement strand
TGCTGCAACTGCCCGCCCGATCGCAACTTCTCAGTCCATCCAGGCACCGCGGATCGACCGACATGCCATGACAGTCCTGCTATTCCAGGCGCCGCGGCACAAAGCCACACTGGAGGCCGGACACCCCCCGCTTACTGCACCAGAATCTTCGGCATGGCCTTGGCTTCGCTGGCCTCCAGCTTGGCCCATACCCTCTCGGCGATCTGGCGGAAGACCTTGGCGTTTTCGCTGTCGGGCTTGGAGACCACGATCGGGTGGCCGCCGTCGGAGGTTTCGCGGATTTCGATGTCGAGCGGGATCTCGCCCAGGAAGTCGACGCCCAGGCGGTCGGCTTCCTTGCGGGCGCCGCCGTGGCTGAAGATTTCCGAGCGGTGGCCGCAGCTCGGGCAGGCAAAATAGCTCATATTCTCGATGATGCCCAGCACCGGCACCTCGACCTTGCGGAACATGTTGAGGCCCTTGCGCGCATCGAGCAGCGAGATGTCTTGCGGCGTCGAGACGATCACGGCGCCGGCCAGCGGCACCTGCTGGGCCATGGTGAGCTGGGCGTCGCCGGTGCCCGGCGGCATGTCGACCACCAGCACGTCGAGCTCGCCCCAGTTGACGTCGCGCAGCAACTGCTGGATCGCGCTCATCACCATCGGGCCGCGCCAGATCATCGGCGTGTCGTCGGGGATCAGGAAGCCCATCGACATCACCTTGACGCCGTAATTCTCCATCGGCTCCAGGGTTTCGCCGTCATTGGTCTTCGGCTGGCCGGACAGGCCCATCATGCGCGGCTGCGAGGGGCCGTAGATATCGGCGTCCATCATGCCGACCTTGTGGCCGTCCAGCGCAAGCGCCAGCGCCAGGTTGACCGAGACGGTGGATTTTCCGACGCCGCCCTTGCCGCTGGCCACCGCGATGATGTGCTTGATGCCGGGAATGCCGGGGATCATATCCTTGCCACTACCATGGCCGGTGGACTGGCCGCCGGCATGGCCGCCCTGCATCTGCTGGGGCTGGGGGGTCTGGCCGGGCGTGGTCTCGGCGGTCAACACCACGCTGACCGACAGGATGCCGTCCATCGCATGGACGGTTTTTTCCGCCTGTTTACGCATCGGCTCCAGCTTCGGGCCGCGCTGGGGGTCGACCTCCAGCGCGAAGGCGACGTTGCCGTCCTTGATCACCAGGCCGGAAACCATGCCCGCGGAAACGACGTCCTTGCCCGTGTCAGGGTCCTGTACCGCCTTCAACGCGTCGAGGATTTGCTGTTCGGTCACCTGCGCCATGCGAAACATTCCTTCATATGCCGTGAAAAATAGTGCCGCCGCGGCCCCGGTTGGGTTTGCGCTGGCGGGCTCGAAGTCATATATGTCACTGCGACGCCGGTTGGGAAGCCCCCGATGGCGATTGAATGCGAGTTTTTTAAAAGCCCTTATCGGTAAACAGCGGCGGAAAGCAACGGATATGTCTTGGTCAAATCAGAATGGTGGCGGCAGTGGCGGTGGCGGCGGCGGCCCCTGGGGCGGCGGCGGTGGTGGTGGCGGACAGCGGCCGCCGGATATCGAGGAACTGCTGAGGCGCAGCCAGGAACGCATGAAAAAGATCATGCCGGGCGGCGGCGGCGTCAAAGTCGTGTTGATGCTGGTGGCGTTGCTGGTCGCGGGCTGGTCCCTGCTGGGCGGGTTCTACCGGGTCCAGCCCGACGAGCAGGGCGTGGTGCTGGTGTTCGGCAAATGGACCGACACCACCGGGCCGGGCCTGCACTGGAACTGGCCGGCGCCGATCGGCGATGTCGAACTGCCGAAGGTCACGCAGGTCAACAGCACCGACGTCGGCTACAGCAGTGGCGTGGACC
Source organism: Pseudomonadota bacterium (assembly GCA_030671915.1). GTDB lineage: Bacteria > Pseudomonadota > Alphaproteobacteria > UBA8366 > JADFVY01 > JADFVY01. Next base: position 966 of record DAOVHN010000493.1, on the reverse strand, counting down.
GGCAGGGCCGGCCGGCGGGCAAGCGCGACGTGCCGGAAGAAAGCCTGATCCTGACCGGCGACCAGAACATCGTCGACATCGATTTCACCGTGCAGTGGAAGATCAAGGATGCCGGCAAATACCTGTTCAACATTCGTGACCCCAGGGCGACCGTAAAGGTGGCGGCGGAAAGCGCCATGCGCGAGGTCGTCGGCCAGCGCAAGTTCGACTGGGCGGTGCAGGGCGAGGGCCGCGGGGAAATCCAGGCGGTGACCAAGGGCCTGTTGCAGAACATTCTCGATTCCTACGAGGCCGGCATCGAGGTCCGCGAGGTGCAGCTACAGCAATCCGACCCGCCGAGGGAGGTGATCGACGCCTTCAACGACGTGCAGCGCGCGCGCCAGGACAAGGAGCGCCTGCAGAACGAGGCACAGGCCTATGCCAATTCGATCGTGCCGGAAGCGCGCGGCCGTTCGGAACAGATGATCCAGCAGGCCGAGGCCTACAAGCAGCAGCAGATCAGCGAGGCGCAGGGCGAGGCGCAGCGTTTCCTGTCGGTCTACAATGCCTATCTGGCGGCGCCCGACGTGACGCGCCGGCGCATGTATCTGGAAACCCTCGGCGACGTTTTGGGCTCGGCCAACAAGATCATCATCGATGAAGGGGCCAGCGGCTCGGGTGTCGTGCCCTATCTCCCGCTGCCGGAACTTCAGCGGGGCCGGACGGCGCCGCCGGCCAACCAATAGGATCGGGATAAAACCATGCTAAAATACACAGGAATCATACTGGGCGTGGTATTGGTCGCCGCGGCGATCGGTGCAAGCTCCACACTTTACACCGTGCATCAGACCCAGCAGGCGATCGTCTTGTACTTTGGCAAGCCGGATCGTGTGGTTACGGAGCCGGGCCTGCATATTAGAATCCCGTTCGCCGAGGATATCGAATATTTCGACACGCGGGTCCTCGACCTCGACCCGCCGGAGGTCC
>DAOVHN010000516.1 GCA_030671915.1 Pseudomonadota bacterium | reverse complement strand
GATGTGCTCATCTGTCGTGTCCCAAACTTGATCTAGGCATTGAGTTCCTTGCGGGTGCCCTTGAACGCCCTGTAGACGCTGGTCAGGATGGTCGAGATGCCCGCCAGCAGAAGGACGGCGACGATCGGCCGGGAAACGAACGTGCCGATGTCATGGCTGACCAGCTGCAGGCCCTGGGCGAAGGTCTGTTCGCCGATCTTCCCCAGGATCAACCCCAGCACGATGCCCGGCACCGAATAGCCGGTGCGGCGCATGAAATAGGCCAGGATGCCGGCGGCGAACATCACCACCACGTCGACCACCTGGTTGCGCGTGGCGTAGGCACCAACCGTGGACATCAACAGGATGCCGGGCGCCAGGATCTGGAACGGGATGCGCAACAGGTGCAGCACCGTCTTGGTTTCCACGAAGCCCAGCACCAGGATTGCGATATTGGCGAAGAACATGGCCGCGAAGACGACCCAGACGAGGTCGGACGAATTGATGAAGACCAGCGGCCCGGGCTCGATATCGTGCATCTGGAAGACGCCGACCATCATCGCGGTCAGCGCGCCGCCGGGCAGACCCAGGGCCAGCAGCGGGATCATCGCGGCGCCGGTGGCGGCGTTGTTTGCGGTCTCCGAGGCGACCACGCCCTCCAGCTCGCCCTTGCCGAATTTCTCCGGTGTCTTCGACCAGCGCACCGCCTCGTTATAGCTGAGGAAGGCGGCCAGGGTAGCGCCAATGCCCGGCAGGATGCCGGCGAAGAAGCCGAGTACGACCGAGCGCGCCACCGCCCATTTCAGGCTTAAGAACTCGGCCAGCGTGGGGAACGAGGTTCCGAATTTCGGCATGTCGAAGCTGCCGCTGACCCGGCGTTCGGCCTGGACCAGCACCTCGGCCACCGCGAAGAAGCCCAGGATTACCGGCACGAAATGCAGGCCCGCCATCAGGTAATAGAGGTCGAAGATATAGCGTTCCTCGCCGGCCACCGGGTCCAGCCCCACGGTCGCCAGCAAAAGGCCCAAAAGCACACTCAACCACCCTTTCCACAGGGTTTTGGCGCCAACCGACGAGGCGACGGCGATGCCGAAGAAGACCAGGGCGAAGATTTCCGGCGGGCCGAAATGGACGACCGCGATGTCGGCCAGCAAGGGGGTTGCCAGCATCATGAAAATTACCGACGCGGTGCCGCCCAGCGCCGAACAGATGACAGCCGCGCCGATTGCCTTGCCGGCCCTGCCTTGCTGGGTCATCGGGTAGCCATCGAAGGCGGTCGGCGCGTTTTCCGGCGAGCCGGGAATGTTGAACAGGATCGCCGTCACCGCGCCGCCATAGGTGCCCGAACAGTACAGCACCGAATAGAACATGATGGCGTCGGCCGCCGACAGATAGCCCGAAAAGGGCAGGAAGATCGCCGCCAGGGTCAGCATGCTGACGCCCGGTATGGCGCCGAACAGCAGACCGCCGATCAGCCCGGCGAAGAATATCCCGATGCTCAGCGGGCTGCTGAATAGCGTCGCCGCGCCCTGAAGGAAAAGATCCATGATCCGATGACCTGTGTGTAACGGCCTGCGTCAGCCGCGGAGAAGAATGACGGCCCAGTTGCCGAAATCGTAGAAGCCCGGCCAATAGCCGATCGGCAGCCCGACATAGAGCACGCGCGTGAAGATGACTGTGATCACGCCGTAGATCGACAGCGGCACGAGGATCAGCATCTTTATGCGGCGCTCACCCGTCAGATACAGATAGAAGCCCAGGAAAAACGGCGTCAGAAAGTAATAGCCCATGCCCTGCAGCAACAACGCATAGGCCATCGGCAGGGCCAGCGTCAGCCCCATGCGCACCATGAAGCCGGCCCCCTGTTCGCTGAACTGGCTGAAATAGCCGGGATCGTAGACTGGGTCGGTCCTGGTCTTGAGCAGGTCCTGGACGAACTGGCCGATAGCGCCGAGGAAAATCATCGCGATGATCACCCGCGGCCAGCCGGATGCGCCGAATTTGTAGAATTCGATTTCGCGGTCGAACTCGAAGCTGTAGCCGAAGGCCAGCCCCGCGAGCGTCAGCCAGATGGCGATTTCAGTCCATTGACCCGAGGTCAGTTTGCCCATGACGGCGCCCTCTTTGGGAAAAGGCCCCGGCAGGTGATTTCCCGCCGGGGCCGATTATCGTGCAAACCCGGGGGATTACTTGATCAATCCCATTTCCTTATAGGTCTGCCTGTAAATTTCCATGGTGTCGTTGATCAGCGTCCTGGCACCCTCGGTGTCGCGGAAGCTGGGGATCAGATCCATGAATTTAGACTTGTTGAAGGCCTGATAGCTGTCGGTGAAGAAGCCCTTCTGGAAGGCCCACTGCAGATATTTAACCCGGTCCGGCGGCGTATCTTTGTGGACATAAAAACCGCGGAAACGCATCAGCGGCGTCCATTTCAGGCCAACATCGGTCATCGACGGCACGTCGGGGAAGGCGCCAGCCCGCTCATGCAGCAAGGTCAGGATCGGCTTGAAATCGCCGCTTTCCAGGAAGCCGCGCACATCGCCCGGCTGCTCGAACAGCGCGTCGACCTGGCCGCCCTTCAGGGCCGCGTAGCGCGGGCCGCCCTTGTCGAAGCTGATCTGCTGCGCCTTCATGCCGAAATGGTCGGCGATGCGGTTCATGTTGAT
>DAOVHN010000749.1 GCA_030671915.1 Pseudomonadota bacterium | reverse complement strand
GGCGGGCGCAGGAGGGGCAGGAAATCACGTTAACCCCGCGATGGCGCAGACCCAGCGACTTCAAAATCTCGAACCCGGCCTTGACCTCTTCCACCGGGTCGGCCGACAGCGACACCCGGATGGTATCGCCGATGCCGGCCCACAGCAGCGAGCCGATGCCGATGGCGGATTTTACCGTGCCGCCGCGCAGGCCCCCGGCCTCGGTAATGCCGAGATGAAGCGGGTAATCGCAGGCGTCGGCCAGCCCGTGGTAGGCGGCGACCGCCAGGAACACATCCGAGGCCTTCACGCTGATCTTGAATTCCTGGAAATCGTTGTCTTCCAGGATACGCGCGTGGTTCAGGCCGCTTTCAACCATCGCCTCGGGGCAGGGCTCGCCATATCGTTCCAGCAATTCCTTTTCCAGCGAGCCGGCATTGACGCCGATGCGCATGGAGCAACCATGGTCGCGCGCCGCCTTGACAACCTCGCGCACCCGTTCGGCGCTGCCGATATTGCCCGGGTTTATGCGCAGGCAGGCCGCGCCGGCCTCCGCCGCCTCGATGGCGCGTTTGTAGTGGAAATGGATGTCGGCGACGATCGGGACGGTGACGTTATCGACGATCGACTTCAACGCTGCGGTGGATTCTTCGTCCGGGCAGGAGACGCGCACGATATCGGCCCCGGCCTCCTCCAGCGCATGGATCTGGCGGATCGTCGCCTGCGCATCGGAGGTCGGCGTATTGGTCATCGACTGCACCGTGATCGGCGCATCGCCGCCGACGGGCACCTCGCCAACCATGATACGGCGGGATTTCCGCCTGTGAATTTCCCGATAGGGCCGAACGCTCATCTGAACCGGTTCCGAAACATCTTATACTAACGCTAAATAGCCCGCTTTCCAGGCGCGCGCAATGTGCGCCCGGCGGACGAAAATTTCAAGGCAGGTTAAGTGGGGCCTTGTCGAGAACCGAACTACGGCCAGGCACGGCCCTGTTTCAGGAGTTCGGGGTCCAGCTTTACGTTCTTGCGCACGATGCCGATATCGCCGATTGCCGGCGCCGGCGCACCGTCGACCGTAATCCTCAGTCCGCCCGCGTTGCCGGTCACGAAAACCAGCCCCTCGCGGTTGGGAACGCGATAGCTGTCGCCGGCGCGCATGGTGCGACTCAACAGCCGGTTGCCCTCGGCGTCGGCAACCTCGACCCAGGAATCCTCTGCCGCGGTAATGACGATCCGCGAATCCGTACCGACAGCGCCGAAGGTCTGCGGAACATGGGGAGCCTCTTCCACCACGGGGGCAGACGGCGTATCGGTTTCCAGGGTTTCGGGCGGGGTTACGGCAGCAACCTCCACGGCCGGAGGCGCTTCCACGGGTGGCGCCTCGGCGACTGGAGTCGCGGGTTCGGCGGGGGCAACAGGAATCTCCGTGGTTTCCACCGTGGCGGGCGGGCTTTCCGGGGCCGGCGTCGCTTCCGCCTCGATGGCAGCCGCGGGGGCTTGCGCGACGGCAGGTTCCCCCGGGCTCGCGGCCATCCCGACCGACGGCTCGGTCTCGGGCTCAACAGGCGCCGTAACGACCGGTTGCGGCTCGGGCTCGGGCGCGG
>DAOVHN010000469.1 GCA_030671915.1 Pseudomonadota bacterium | reverse complement strand
GGCCAGACCATGCGCGCCAGCCAGGGCAAGGCCAACCCCAGGATGGTCAACGATCTGCTGCGCAAGAAGCTGGACGGGTAGACCGGCGCGACCTCATGCTTCGACAGGTCCCTTTGGGGGCCCGTCGGCATCGGGAAACGATAAGGCCTACCTGCCCGGCAACCTTTATCTACCCCAAACTCACCCCGCGATCTCTACCGCGCATACCCCGCGGATACATCTTTCCTGTGCCTGTTCTCTATCGAATCTACACAAAAACCGCCGGAACCGCCCTCCCCCGCGCGGCCATCGCCGATACGGCCATGGCAAAGTACCTGTTTATACTCTTTTTCGGGGGGTGGTGGCCGGATGTCGGTTATTTCGAACCGGCGGCCACCAACATCTTGTCCCCATGGCCGCGCGCGACGTATAGTCCGCGCTTATGAACGCATCCTCTTCCGCTTCGTCCCTCCGGTTCCCACACCGCCATCTTCTGGGAATCGAGGGGCTTTCGGCGGACGCCATTACAATGCTGCTGGATCTGGCCGACACCTATGTCGAGCAGAACCGCAAGCCGAACAAGGCGTTGTCGCTGCTGCAGGGACGCACCGTCATCAATTTGTTCTTCGAAAGCTCAACGCGTACGCGGACTTCGTTCGAACTGGCGGGCAAACGGCTGGGCGCCGACGTCATAAACATGTCGGTCTCGACTAGCTCCATCAAGAAGGGCGAGACGCTGATCGACACGGCGATGACGCTGAACGCCATGCACACCGATGTGCTGGTGGTGCGCCACAGTGAGTCGGGCGCGGTCAAGCTGTTGTCGGAGAAGGTGAACTGCGCGGTGATGAACGCCGGCGACGGCAGCCATGAGCACCCCACCCAGGCGCTGCTGGACGCGCTGACCATCCGCCGCCGCCGGGGCAAGCTGCAGGGGCTGACCGTGGCGATCTGCGGCGACGTGCTGCACAGCCGTGTCGCGCGCTCCAACATCCTGCTGCTGCACACCATGGGGGCGCGGGTGCGGGTCATCGGCCCGCCCACCCTGCTGCCGTCGGCCATCGACCGCTTCGGGGTGGAGGTGTTCCACGACATGCGCGAGGGGCTGGCCGATTGCGACATCGTGATGATGCTGCGGCTGCAGACCGAACGCATGCAGGGCCGCTACGTGCCGTCGGTCCGCGAATATTTCCACTTCTTCGGGCTGGATCGCGAGAAGCTGGCCGTGGCCAGGGAAGACGCGCTGGTCATGCATCCCGGCCCGATGAACCGCGGCGTCGAGATCGATTCGGAACTGGCGGACGACATCAATCGTTCGGTGATCCGCGAGCAGGTGGAGATGGGCGTCGCGGTGCGAATGGCCGCCATCGACCTGCTGACCCGCGACCTGGTCGGGAACGCGGCATGAGCAAATATCGCACCGCATACCTCAACGCCCGGCTGATCGACCCGTCAAGCGGGCTGGACGCGCCCGGCGGGCTGCTGGCCGAGGACGGCGCAATCGCAGATCTCGGCGCCGGCCTGTTCGCCGATGGCGTGCCGGACGGTGCCGAGGTCGTCGATTGCGGCGGCATGGTGCTGGCGCCCGGGCTGGTGGACATCCGCGTGCAGCTGCGCGACCCTGGCCACGAACATATGGAGGATATCGGTTCGGCCGGGCTGGCGGCGGCCGCCGGGGGGGTGACCACGATGGTCTGCCTGCCCAATACCGAACCGGTGATCGACAATGTGGCGGTGCTGGAGTTCGTGGCGCGCCGCGCGCGCGAAGTGAAACTCGCCAAGATCCATTGCTACGCGGCGACAACCCGGGGCATGAAAGGCAACGAGTTGACCGAGTTCGGGCTGTTGGGCGAGGCCGGGGCGGTGGCCTTCACCGACGCCGAGACCGCCATCGCCGACGCCAAGACCATGCAGCGCGCGCTGAGCTACGCCAGCACCTTCGGCCATATCATCATGCAGCATCCCGAAGAACCGGCGCTATGCGACGGCGGCGCCATGAATTCCGGCGAGATCGCCAGCCGGCTGGGTCTTTCGGGCCTGCCGCCGGTCGCCGAGGTGATCATGATCGAACGCGACCTGCGCCTCGTTGAGGCCACGGGCGGGCGTTGGCATGCCGCCCATGTTTCCACCGCCGCCGGCGTCGAGGCCATCCGCCAGGCCAAAGAGCGCGGCCTGAAGGTGACTTGCGACACTGCTCCGCATTATTTCGCGCTGAACGAGGTGGCGGTCGGCGATTACCGCACCTTCGCCAAGGTCCGCCCGCCGCTGCGTGGCGAGGACGACCGGCAGGCGATCGTCGAGGGACTGCGCGACGGCACCATCGACGCCATCGCCAGCGACCATTCGCCCCACGACCAGGATTCCAAGCGCCTGCCCTTCGCACAGGCCGCCTTCGGCATTATCGGGCTTGAAACGTTGCTGCCTCTGACGCTGGAGCTTTATCACAACAAGCATCTACCGCTGTCCGATGCGCTGGCGCTGATCACGTCGAAGCCGGCGGACCTGCTCGACCTGAAGGCCGGGCGATTGGCCAAGGGCGCGGCAGCCGACCTGGTGCTGATCGCCCCCGATCGCCCCTGGAAAATCGACGAGGAGGCCTTCCGCAGCAAGTCCAAGAACTCGCCCTTCGACGGGCGCCCCGTGCAGGGCCATGCGCTGCGCACGGTGGTGGACGGCAGGGCGATTTTCATTCACGGGAACGAAGGCTAAGCGATGGAACCCTCGACCTGGACGATGGGTGCCGGATCGACGGTCGCCGTGCTGGCCGTCACCTACCTGATCGGCTCCATCCCCTTCGGGCTGATCCTGACGCGGGTGGCCGGTCTGGGCGATATCCGCAACATCGGGTCGGGCAATATCGGCGCGACCAACGTGCTGCGTACCGGCAACAAGCGGCTGGCCGCGGCCACGCTGCTGCTGGATACGGGCAAGGGATTTGCCGGCGCCCTGATCGGTTCGTTGTTCGCGCCG
>DAOVHN010000782.1 GCA_030671915.1 Pseudomonadota bacterium | reverse complement strand
TGAAAGTCGGTTTTTCAGACACCCCAAACTCCGTATTGACAATCCTGAAAGTTCTGTTGGGCGCAGTGTTCTTGATAGTTGTCAGCGCAACAACGGTGTAATTACTCACCCCCTGTATTCTGCGGTTTCAGTTTTCGATGGTTGTCCTGATGGTCTGGAAGGGATTTTGACCTGCCAGCCGGGCTGTATCGACGACGGTGCGCACTGCAGCGTCGGTTTGCGCGGCCCACATTGAGCGGAACCCGTTGGTGACCTTGCGGTTGATGACGGCGGGGCGCAGTGCGCGCTCGGAACCGTTGTTGGTGGGCTCGACAAGGTCTGGCGCGTCGAGGAAGGTCAGCAACTGATCGCGGGCATTGGCGATCTTGGCGAGCAGGCGCCGGGCGATGTCGCAGTCACTCCGGGTTTGCAGGATATCGGCGAGACGGGCCTCCAGCTCCCGTCGTTTACGCTTGATCGTGGCGGCGGCGTATCGTGCGAGCCCGCGCCAGAGGGTGAACACGTCGTCGATCCAGAGCTTCAGCCGGAACGGGGCCATGTCCTCGCTGGCCTCGACGCCATAAGCGATGTCGCGGGCCAAATGGGCGAGGCAGGCCTGCTGGCGCCCGGCGTGGTTCTGCTGGGCGGCGTAGCGATCCGACAGCCAGAAGCGGGGCCGGTGACCGCCCATCACATCGCGCACCACCTGCGCGCCGCGGCTGTAGGCGGCCTCGTGGACCACTGCGTCTTTCGCGAGAAACACCCAGTGCTGGCTGTTGGCGCCTTCGATCCGGACCCCGGTCTCATCCGATGCCACCGCCTCGGCCTGACGCAGCCGGGCCAGGGCGTCGGCTTTGCCGGCCTCGAACCGGGCCGATCCGCGCCGGAACAGGTTCGCCAACGCACCCTGGCTGATCCTCAGGCCGAACACATCGCGAAACAGCCCCTCCAGCCGCCAATACGAGACATGCTGGAAATGCTTCAGATAGAAGGCCAGCGCTCCGATCATCGGCCCGAATGGCGAGCTGGACGCGGCATCCGGTTGGGGCGCCTTCGAGCGCGCGCCGCACCCGGGGCAGGTCAGCGAAAGGCGTCGATGGCGCGTCGTTAGCGGCGCAATCGGCGGCAGATCAACGCTGTCATACGCGCCAATCACCGTGCCCTCGGCGTCTCCCGTGAAAGCATGGCCGCACCCAACGCAATGACCGGGCCGGTGATCCACAATCCGGTCGGGCGTGGCGCTGAGCGCACGAAAGTGGCCCTTGTGACCGGGCGCCGCCCCGCCGGGTTTCGACGCCTCCCGCTTCGCCTTGCGATCACTCGAGGGTGGTTTCGAAGAGGTGCGTGACGTCTTCGCTGGGCGCTGGAGCCGCAGCACAAGCTCAACCAGCGCCTCCTTGCTCATCCGTTCAAGATCGTCCCGATTCATCCATAGTGTGAATCACGCAATCCGGCGCCGCGCAAGGGGGGGTGAGTAATTACCGCAACGGCGCCTTCTTTTCGGTGAGGTCCGCTATCCAATCAGCTATGCGCATTGCGTTCTTATCG
>DAOVHN010000706.1 GCA_030671915.1 Pseudomonadota bacterium | reverse complement strand
CCGTGACCTGCTGAACCGCGGCCTGCCCACCGACCTGCGCCCCGAAAGCTTCCCCGACGGCGGCTTCGCCGGCGGCGCGATCCACCTGGTCGGCGTAAACCTGCACCACCGCGACGGCGGCTACGACCTATACGTCCCCCGAGGCTTCGCCGTCACACTGTGGGAATTCCTCACCGAAACTGCCGCCCAATGGGGCTGCGAGGTGGGCGACGTGGAGCATTGGGGGGCGTAAGGGCGCGAGCCTTCCTTTAAAGCCCCGCCGGCCTGTCCCCCGCCGCCTCAAACCAGCCGCCGGCTGCCGCCTCGTAGGCGCGGGCGGCGCGGAATACGCTCAAATCGTCGAAGGTTCGGCCGACGATCTGGATGCCCGTCGGCACGCCGGTGCCGGCGAAGCCCGACGGCACCGACATCACCGGGCAGTTATGCAGCATGTTGAACTGGTGCGTCAGGATCCAGCCGAACTCAGCATCCACCTTGGTGCCGTTGATACGAAAATCCTTGTCGAACGGGTCGTGGTCCGCGCGGATCGCCGGGATCGCGTTGGTCGGGCAGATGAAGATATCGTGGGTCTCCATGACCGGCCCGAAGCTCTGGTACATCCTGTGCACCACCTCCCACGACCGAGCCATGTCGTCCAGCGTCAGGGCGCGGGCGGCCTCCGCGGTGGCCAGCGCGTAATCGGTCATCAGGTCGGCATGTTTTTCGGCGTGCCAGATGGTCTGCCGCCCGAAATGCATGCAGCCGTACCAGATCATCGCCGCCTCGTCGCATTCCGGCCCCCAGCCGAGCTCGACTTCCTCGACCTCGCAGCCCAGGGATTTGAAGACGTCGAGGGCGCGCATGGTATTGGCGCGCACTTCGGCGTCGATCGGCACATATCCGAAATCCATAGACCAGGCGACGCGGAACTTGCCCACGGGTTCCGGATCGTCGGGAATGACCACTTGATCGCGTAGCGAATCGTGGTCGAGCGGATGCGGGCCCGAGACCACGTTCTGCACCAGCGTCGCGTCGCGTACCGTTCGGGTCAGTGGGCCGCAATGATTATAGGTGTCGAAATTGCATGGCGGCCCGTCGGGATTGCGGCCATGGGGCGGCTTGTAACCGACCACCCCGCAACAGCTCGCCGGGATGCGGATCGACCCGCCGATATCGGTGCCGGTGGCCAGCACCGTCGTCCCCGCCGCCAGCGATGCGCCAGACCCGCCGGACGATCCGCCGGGCCCGTATTCCGGATTGAAGGGGTTCAGCGTGTTGCCCCACAAGCGCGAATTGCAGATGCCCGACAGGGCGAATTCCGGCGTGGTGGTGCGCGCATGGATGATCGCCCCGGCCCCTGTAAGCCGCTCGATCATCGGGTCGGAATGGTCGTCCACATGGTCCTTGAGGATCAACGATGCCTGCGCGGTGCGCTTGCCCTCGACGCGCTGCACATCCTTCACCGCCAGCGGAATGCCCTCCAGAGGCCGCGCTTCGCCTTTCAGGTAACGGTCTTCCGACGCCCTGGCCGCCGCCAGCGCCTCGTCGAAATAGGTGTCGCCGAAGGCATTGATTGTCGGTTCGACGGTCTCGGCGCGCGCGATCATGGCCCGCATCAGCTCCACCGGCGAAAGCTCTCGCGCCCGGAAAAGCCCGAGAACCCGGTAGGCCGGCATATAACAAAGATCGCCCCTGTCCATCGCGCGTCCCTCCCGCCAGCCAAGTTGGTCCGCATGTTACCGGCGCGCCGATGGGCGGGCAAGGCGGGGCGGCCGGGACATACCCAT
>DAOVHN010000247.1 GCA_030671915.1 Pseudomonadota bacterium | reverse complement strand
CCGGTGTCGCCCTCGTGCCTGGGAGTGATTTTCGTGGCCATGGAACTTCACCTCCTTTCGATAAGGATCAGCGTATTACGCCACGCTAAACGGATGAGATCATGTTTCGCCGCACCGCGCGATGACATGGATCAAACATGGTTAATTTGCTCTCTACACTTGCGGGCACCGCCGCGAACAGGCAAGTTCGCAGACGGACGATTTGAACGCACCCAACAGCCGGAGACCCGCCATGGCGACGCCACGTTTTGCCGCCAACGCCCGCGAGGTTCGCAGTCCCCGCGGCACCGAAATATCGGCCAAATCATGGGCCACCGAGGCGCCCTTGCGGATGCTGATGAACAATCTCGACCCGGACGTGGCCGAGAAGCCGGAGGAGCTGGTGGTCTATGGCGGCATCGGCCGGGCGGCGCGCGACTGGGACTGTTTCGACGCCATCGTAAATAGCCTGCGCACGCTGGAAGCCGACGAGACGCTGCTGGTGCAGTCCGGCAAGCCGGTCGGCGTGTTCCGCACCCATGAGAACGCCCCGCGCGTGCTGATCGCCAATTCCAACCTGGTGCCGCACTGGGCGACCTGGGAGCATTTCAACGAGCTCGACGCCAAGGGCCTGATGATGTACGGCCAGATGACCGCCGGATCGTGGATCTATATCGGCAGCCAGGGCATCGTGCAGGGCACTTATGAAACTTTCGTGGAAGCGGGCCGTCGGCATTACGGCGGCGATTTGCGCGGCAAGTGGATCCTGACCGCGGGGCTTGGCGGCATGGGCGGGGCGCAGCCGCTGGCCGCGACCATGGCCGGGGCCTCGATGCTGGCCGTCGAATGCCGGCCCAGCCATCTGCAGCGCCGCCTCGACAGCGGCTATATCGACCGCCGCGCCGAGGGGCTGGACGAAGCGCTGGCTATTATCGGCGAGGCCTGCGCGAAAGGCGAGGCGGTTTCGGTCGGCGTGGTCGGCAATGCCGCCGAGATGGTGCCGGAACTGGTGCGGCGCGGCGTACGGCCCGACATGGTGACCGACCAGACCTCGGCGCACGATCCGATCAACGGCTATCTGCCGCTCGACTGGACGCTGGAGAAATGGGACGCGCTGCGCGAGACCGATCCCGCGACGGTGGAGGCGGCGGCGCGCAAGTCGATGGCGGTGCATGTCAAGGCGATGCTCGCCTTCCATAACCAGGGCGTTCCCACCTTCGATTACGGCAACAATATCCGGCAGGTAGCACTGGACGAGGGCGTCGCCGCCGCCTTCGCCTTCCCCGGTTTCGTGCCGGCCTATATCCGGCCGCTGTTCTGCCGCGGCGTCGGGCCGTTCCGCTGGGTCGCCCTGTCCGGCGACCCGGAGGATATCTACCGCACCGACGCCAAGGTGAAGGAGCTGATCCCCGACGACCCGCATCTGCATAACTGGCTCGACATGGCGCGCGAGCGCATCCAGTTCCAGGGCCTGCCGGCGCGCATCTGCTGGGTCGGGCTGGGTCAGCGCCACCGGCTGGGCCTGGCCTTCAACGAGATGGTGGCGAGCGGTGAGCTGACGGCCCCGGTGGTGATCGGCCGCGACCATCTGGATTCGGGCTCGGTCGCCAGCCCCAACCGCGAGACCGAGGCGATGCGCGACGGCAGCGACGCGGTGTCCGACTGGCCGTTGCTGAACGCGCTGTTGAACACCGCCAGCGGCGCCACCTGGGTATCGCTGCATCACGGCGGCGGGGTCGGCATGGGCTTCTCGCAGCATGCCGGCATGGTGGTGGTCTGCGACGGCACCGAGGACGCCGCCCGGCGCGTCGGGCGGGTGCTGTGGAACGACCCGGCGACAGGCGTCATGCGCCACGCCGACGCGGGCTACGAGGAGGCCATCGACTGCGCCAGGGAGCAGGGCCTGAACCTGCCGATGATGGAACGCTGATTTATGACCAACAGCCTCATCCTCACCCCCGGGCAGGTCACGCTGGCGCAGTTGCGCCGGATCGCCGCCGGCGGCGTCGAGGTCGCGCTCGACCCTTCCTGCGACGCTGGCATCGCCGCCGCCACCGCGCTGATCGAGCGGATCGTCGCCGAGGACCGGACGGTCTATGGCGTCAGCACCGGGTTCGGGCTGCTTGCCAACAAGCGCATCCCGCATGATGACCTCGCTGCACTGCAGCGCAATCTGGTGCTGTCGCATTGCACCGGCGTGGGCCCAGCCCTGCCGGACGACGTGGTCCGGCTGGTGATGGCCTTAAAGGCGACGGGGCTGGCGCGGGGCTGTTCCGGCGTGCGCCGGGAGGTAATCGACGCACTGCTACGGCTGTTGAATGCGGAAGTCTATCCGGTGATCCCGTCGAAGGGATCGGTCGGGGCGTCGGGCGACCTGGCGCCGCTGGCGCATCTGGCGGCGGTCCTGCTGGGGGTTGGCGAGGTACGCTATCGCGGCGAAATCCTGCCCGCGGCCTTCGGGTTGAAGCGGGCCGGGGTCGCGCCGCTGGCGCTGGGGCCCAAGGAAGGGCTGGCGCTGATCAACGGCACCCAGGTTTCCACGGCGCTGGCGCTGAAAGCCCTGTTCGCCACCGGCGACCTGTTCGCGGCCGCCGCCGTATCCGGCGCGCTGTCCACCGACGCGGCCCAGGGCAGCGACGTGCCCTTCGATGCGCGCATCGCCGAGGTGCGGGGCCAGGCCGGGCAGATCGCCATGGCCGGGGTCTACCGGCGGCTGCTGACGGGCAGCGCCGTCCGCGATTCCCATGTCGAATGCCCGCGCGTGCAGGACCCCTACTCCCTGCGCTGCCAGCCGCAGGTGATGGGCGCATGCCTGGACCAGATCGCCCATGTCGCGGTGATCCTGGAGCGCGAGGCCAACGCGGTCACCGACAATCCGCTGCTGTTCCCCGACAACGGCGACGTGTTGTCGGGCGGCAACTTCCATGCCGAGCCGGTGGCGATGGCGGCCGATAATCTGGCCTTGGCGATCGCCGAGACCGCCGCGCTGGCCGAACGGCGGATCGCCCTGCTGCTGGATCCCTCCTTCAGCGGCCTGCCGGCCTTTCTGGTGGCCGAGGGCGGCATCAATTCCGGCTTCATGAACGCACAGGTGACGGCCGCCGCCCTGGTGTCGGAGAACAAGAGCCTGGCCCACCCGGCAAGCGTCGACAGCCTGCCGACCTCGGCCAACCAGGAAGACCATGTGTCGATGGCAACCTGGGCCGCGCGGCGCTTGACCGACATGACGGTCAACGCATCCACCGTGATCGCGCTGGAACTGCTTTGCGCCGCGCAGGGGATCGAATTCCATCGTCCCCTGAAAAGCTCAGCCCCGTTGGAAGAGGTGCTCGCCGACATCCGCGCGCGCGTCGCGCCCTGGGACGGCGACCGCTATTTCGCCGCCGATATCGAACCCGTCCTGACGATGGTCACCAGCGGCGCGCTGCGACGGTTCGCGCCGGGCCTGCTGCCGGACGGCGACTGACCGGGGCGCGGCGATGGAACCGTTCCTGTTCCGTGAGGGAAGCGGACCGCTGCTGGTCAGCATGCCGCATGTGGGGCTGCATATCCCCGACGACATCGCCGCCGGCATGACGGACCTGGCCCTCACCCTGTCCGACACCGACTGGCATATCGATCGGCTGTACGATTTCCTCGACGATCTTGGCGCCAGCGCGATCGCGGCAACCCATTCACGCTATGTCGTCGACCTGAACCGGCCGCCGGACGGGGCCAGCCTGTATCCGGGCAAGGCCACCACGGAACTCTGCCCAACAGTCACATTCGACGGCGAGCCGTTATACAGGGATGGAGTCACGCCGGACGAGACGGAGACCGTGCGCCGGGTCACCCATTACTGGAAGCCCTATCACGACAAACTGGAAGCCGAACTCGCGCGCCTGAAGGCGGCGCATGGATACGCGTTGCTGTGGGACGCCCATTCCATCCGCTCGCTTGTTCCGCGCCTTTTCGAAGGCCGCCTGCCCGACCTCAATATCGGCACGGCGAACGGCGAGTCCTGCGATCCGGATCTGGCCGGCCGGGTTCTGCAGGCCGCCGAATCGGCACAAACCTACGGCGCGGTCCTGAACGGCCGCTTCAAGGGCGGCTACATCACGCGCCGCTATGGCCGGCCCGGCGAGGGCATTCATGCGATCCAACTGGAACTGTCGCAGCGAACCTATATGGAGGAACCGCCCCCCTTCGCGTTCCGCGAGGATTTGGCGGGGCGCGTCCGGCCCGTTATAAGATCGATGCTGGAAACCATACTCGACTGGACGGGAAAATAGCGACAAATGCATAAATACGATTTCGAAGGCCGCACCGCGATCGTGACCGGCGGCGCCAAGGGCATCGGTTATGCTAGCGCTGAACGCCTGCTGGATTCCGGCGCGGCGGTCAGTATCTGGGATCTGGATGAGGCCGCGCTTGACCGAGCCGTCGCCGCGCTGTCAGCCAAGGGCGATGTGCAGGGTGTGATTTGCGACGCCGGCGACTGGGATGCGGTGGCGCGCGCGACGGACGAGACCCTGGCGCGGTTCGGCAAGCTCGACGCCATGATCGCCAATGCCGGCATCGCCGGCGTCATAAAGCCGGCATGGGAGACCTCGCTGGAAGACTGGGACCGGCTGATCCGCATCGACCTTTCCAGCGTGTTCTACGCCTGCAAGGCAGCGATCCCGCATATGCTGGAGCGCGATTACGGCCGTATCGTCGTGGTGTCGTCGATTGCCGGGCTGGAGGGTGCGCCAAACAATTCCGCGTACAGCGCGGCCAAGGCGGGCGCCATCGGCTATGCCAAGGCCGTCGGCAAGGAACTGGCCAAATCCGGCAT
>DAOVHN010000372.1 GCA_030671915.1 Pseudomonadota bacterium | reverse complement strand
TTCGACGTCTATTCATACGCGACTGCGGATGTCAGCACATTTGGTATCGCCGCCGTCGGCATGTTCCCGGTGTCGAACCGGGTCAGCCTGCTGGGCAAGCTCGGCGCGCATAGCTGGTCGGCGCAAGGCGATATCATTCTGGCGGACTACGATGTCGCCACCCCTCCCGGCTACATTGGCAGTTACGACACTTCGGGCACAGACCTGATGGGTGGCATTGGCGTACAGATCGATATCGGCGAGCGCGCCGCCATGCGCGTGGAGTTCGAGTATTTCGCGGCGAACACGGATTACACCGAATTCGGTATTGGCCTCTTTTCCGTAGGTGGGATGTTCAGGTTCTGACACCGAGCGCGTTCCGCACACGCCATGAGCCCCGCCCTCGCCGGCGGGGCTTTTACGTTCCGGCAAGCCGCGGCACTCCAACCCTTTCACGGGAAATTCATGCGGTCGCGGGACCGATACGCTTGACAGATTTCCCCGTCGCGCCATCATCGCTTCTTCAACAGGTGGCGCCATGGCGCCAGGCGGAAATCGAACGAGGGAGAAAATTCATGAGAGCAATCCATCTTGCACTGGCGGCGCTGGCCGCCGGAATCATCGGGCTGGGCAGCGGAAGCGCCACGGCCCAGACCGTGAAAATCACGCCGCTCGGCAGCCATGACGGCGAGTTCTGCCGGCTGGACCGCGCGATGATCTTCGAGGATCCGGACGGCACCCGTGTTCTTTACGATGCCGGGCGCACCGTGGCCGGGGCGGACGATCCCAGGCTCGGCAAGATCGACGCGGTGCTATTGAGCCATGTCCATGGCGACCATCTGGGCGACCGCCATATCCCGGCCGCCAATGCCGGCGAATGCGGCAAGCCGGACTTTTCGGTTGGCGCGACGCCGAATTCCAATTCGGTGAATATAGTGGTGGCCAAGAACGCGAAATTCATCGTCGGGGCCGAAATGGCCAGGTTCTTCGCCACCAAGGTGAAGAATGCAGGCGGCGACCCCAAGCAGGTGCAACTCGCCCGCTATGGCGCAACGCGCCAGGTCGGTGGCGTCACGATCGCCAGCGTCCCCGCGGTGCATTCCAACGGCCTCAGCCCCGCCTTCCTGGACGACAAGGACCATGCCGCCACACTGAAGGCCCAGGGCCTGACCGCCTATCTGGGCCCGCCGGGGGGCTATGTGCTGACTTTCTCGAACGGGCTCGTCGTCTACCTGTCTGGCGACACCGGGTTGACCGCCGAACAGGACCTGGTGGTGCGCCGGCATTACGGCGCGAAGCTGGCCGTAATCAATATCGGCGGCACCTACACCACCGGACCCACCGAAGCCGCTTACGTCATCAACGAGATGGTCAAACCCGCCTCGGTCATCCCGTCGCACGCCAACGAGGTGGCGACGCAGGGCGGCAAGGTCGTCGAAGGCACGAAGACCGATGTTTTCATCAAGGCGGTAAAGATACCGGCGCACCTGCCGTTGAGCGGCCGAACGATGGCGTTCGACGGAAAGGGCAAGTGCGTATCCGGCTGCTAAGCGCTCATCTGGACAGACAACAAACCGAACGGCGGATCGAATGATCCGTCGTTCGCGTCTCTATGGGTAGGCGCCTAATCCGCTACGATTCAGACTCCGGACATATTCCGAAGTCACATATTCGGCCACAAAGCTACAATCCCCCCTTCCCCCTCGACTACCGCCCCCCTCATGCGCTAAACAGGCGGCAACCGCGCGGGCGGGGGTTCCGCGGCGCGCAAGGGCATTTGGACATGATTGACGAATTCCACCGCATCAAGCGGCTTCCACCCTATGTTTTCGCCGAGGTCAACGCCATGAAGGCGGCGGCGCGCGCGGCCGGGGACGACATCATCGATTTCGGCATGGGCAATCCGGATTCGCCTACGCCGAAGCATATCGTCGACAAGCTGTGCGAGACAGTGCGGGATCCGAAAACCCACCGCTATTCGCAAAGCCGCGGCATCCCCGGCCTGCGCCGCGCGCTGGCCGGTTACTACGACCGCCGCTTCGGGGTCGATCTTGACCCTGAAAGCGAGGCCATTGTGACGCTGGGCTCGAAGGAGGGGCTGGCCAATCTGGCCATGGCGATCACCAGTCCCGGCGACGTCGTGCTGGTGCCCAACCCCAGCTATCCGATCCATCATTTCGGCTTTATCATCGCCGGCGCGGCGATCCGTTCGTTGCCCGCCAATGTATCGACTGGGCAAGACCGGGCCGATTTCATGGCCGCCCTGGATCGCGCGGTGCATCATTCGATCCCCAAGCCGGTGGCGCTGGTGCTGAACTTCCCGTCGAACCCGACGGCGCAGACGGTCGGGCTGGAATTCTATGACGAAGTGGTCGGATTCTGCCGCATCCACGGCATCTATATCCTCTCGGACATCGCCTATGCGGAGATCTATTACAATGGCGAGCCGCCGCCCTCGATCCTGCAGATCCCCGAGGCCCGCGATATCGCGGTGGAGTTCTCGTCGCTCTCCAAGACCTATTCGATGCCGGGCTGGCGCATCGGGTTCGCGGCCGGCAACAAGCGGCTGATCGCGGCGCTGGCGCGCATCAAGTCGTACCTGGATTACGGCGCTTTCACGCCGGTTCAGGTTGCCGCCGCCGCCGCGCTGAACGGCCCGCAGGATTGCGTGGACGAAATCCGGGCGCTGTACAAGGAACGCCGCGACGTGCTGATCGACGGGCTGTCCGCAGCCGGCTGGAACGTCCCCAGCCCGACCGCCACCATGTTCGCCTGGGCGCCGATCCCGCCGGCCTTCGCCCATATGGGGTCGCTGGAGTTCTCCAAGCTGCTGCTGCGCGAGGCCAAGGTTGCGGTAGCGCCGGGGCTTGGTTTCGGCGAATATGGCGACGAGCATGTGCGCATCGGGCTGGTGGAGAATACCCATCGCATCCGCCAGGCGGTGCGCAACATCAAGGCCTTCATGAAGGATGCCGCTCTGCATGGCGGCCAGACGCCGCAATCGGGAAAGGCCGCGAACGGATGACGGACCCCATGAAAATTGCCGTTGCCGGCCTGGGAACGGTCGGCGCGGGCACGTTGAAATTGCTGGATGAGCAGGCTGAACTGTTGGGACTGCGGGCCGGACGGGCGTTGCAGGTCACCGCGGTCTCGGCACGAAACCGCAACCTCGACCGGGGCGTGGACATTTCCCGCTTCCAGTGGTTCGATGACGCCGTGGAAATGGCACGCAGCGCCGACGCGGATGTCGTGGTGGAGCTGATCGGCGGCAGCGACGGCGCGGCCAAGGCCGTATGCGAAGCCGCCTTCGCCGCCGGCCGCCATGTGGTCACCGCCAACAAGGCGCTGCTGGCCCATCACGGCACCGACCTGGCGATGAAGGCGGAAGCCGCGGGCGTGTCACTGAACTACGAGGCGGCGGTCGCCGGCGGCATCCCGGTTATCCGGACGCTGCGCGAAGGGTTGGCCGGAAACAGGATATCCCGCCTTCATGGCATCCTGAACGGCACCTGCAACTATATCCTGACCACCATGCGCGAGACCGGCCGCGATTTCGACGACGTGCTGGCGGAAGCGCAACAGCTTGGCTATGCCGAGGCCGACCCGGCCTTCGATATCGACGGCGTGGACGCGGCCCACAAGCTGTCC
>DAOVHN010000456.1 GCA_030671915.1 Pseudomonadota bacterium | reverse complement strand
CTTCTGGCCGGCCGCGATGCTGGCCGCCGCCGGGCTGCTGTGGCTGGCGCGCGTTAAAATTCCCTGGCGCGAATTCCTGGTCTTCCTGGCCGGGATTTTCCTGCATCTCGCCCTCGACACGGCGACCGGCGGCATCGCCTGGGGCTGGCCGGTCAGCCTGCAACGTTTCCTGCTGGTCGAAATCCCCGCCCGCTTCGACTGGTGGGTCTGGAGCTTCGTTCTGCACTGGACCTTCCTGGCCGAGCTCGCCATCGTCGCCCGGGCGGCGCATGAATTCGGCGTGATCGGGCGATTTCGGGCTTTGAAGCGTGCGCTGCGAGCGCGTATGGTCGGCTCTCAGCGAGAGAGGGCCGAATGAAGACCGAAGGCATGACACCAGACGAGATCAACGCGCGGCACGCCGAGAAGATGGCGAAGCGGAAGGCCGCGCGCGACAAGATCCTCGCCACCAAGACGAAGGAGAAGGGACTTCTCATCGTCCATACCGGCAAGGGCAAGGGCAAGACCACCGCCGCCATGGGACTGGCCGTGCGCGCCGTCGGCAACGGCATGAAGGTCGGCATCGTGCAGTTCGTGAAAGGCGTTTGGAATACCGGCGAGCGCAAGGTGCTGGAGCATTTCCCCGACCTCTGCGTGATGAAAGCCATGGGCGAGGGTTTCACCTGGGATACCCAGGACCGCGAACGCGACGTCGCCGCCGCGAAGAAAGCCTGGGAAGCGGCGAAGAAAATGATGGAAGACGAGAGCTACCGCATGGTCATCCTCGACGAGCTGAACATCGTGCTGCGCTACGATTACATCGATCTGGGCGAGGTGGTGGAGTGCTTGCGCGACAAGCGGCCGGACCTGCATGTCGTGGTCACCGGGCGCAACGCCAAGGAGCCGCTGCTGGAGATCGCCGACCTGGTAACCGAGATGACCGAGATTCGCCACCATTTCCGCGATGGAGTGAAAGCGCAACTCGGCATCGAATTCTGAACCGCCCGCCCGAAAATCGCCACACTGGCCTGTCAAGGGTTGGGGCTGATTCTATAGTGCAATGGGCGTGCCCGCGGGCCCGCCGGACCGGGAGAATACCGATATGATGAAACGTTTTACCGCACTTGCCGCAGCACTTGGCTGGTTATCGCTCGCGGCGCAACCGGCCTCCGCCGTCACCCCGACCGAGGAGCTGGTCGTCAAGGCACAGTGGACCGTCGAAGAAATGGGCGAGAACCAGGAATTCGGCCAGTATGTCCGCAAGTTCATGAAAAATGCCAAGGGCGTGCTGATCGTGCCCAACATGATCAAGGGCGCCTTCATTTTCGGCGGCGAGGGCGGCAGCGGCGTGCTGCTGGTAAGGAACGAGCAGGGGGGCTGGAGCTACCCCGCCTTCTATACGCTGGGCGGCATCAGCTGGGGGCTGCAGATCGGCGGCTCGTCGTCGCAGATCATGATGCTGCTGATGACCGACAGCGGCGTCAAGGCGATGGTCGAGGACAAGAAGCTGAAATTCGGCGCCGATCTCGGCGTCGCCATGGGCCCGGTCGGCGGTGGCGCGGAGGCCGCGGCGACGCTGGGCAGCGCAGACGTGCTGGTCTGGTCCCTGTCCAAGGGCGCCTATCTGGGCATCAGCCTCGAAGGCTCGATCGTTGAGCCGCGCGAAAGCCTGAACGGGGAATATTACGGCGCGGAGGTGACGAGCAAGCCGATCGTCATGGAAGGCAAGCACCGCAACCCCCACGCCGACCCCCTGCGCAACGCGCTGGCCAACATGCCGACGGAGTGAAGAGTTTTCCCGCTGGCGGGTTGTTCGACAGGATGAATCCGGTACCGAGCGGCCTCGTCCTTCGAGACGCCCCTGCGGGGCTCCTCAGGATGAGGCTTCAACACCCGTTTATTTCCGAATCAAAACATATGTGCCCTCATCCTGAGGAGGGCCGGAGGCCCGTCTCGAAGGGCGAGGTCGCGCCGCCGGTACAAGCGGAGCACCTGATTTGACCGCCGCCCTTATGCTGCAGGGGACCGGCTCGGACGTCGGCAAGTCGCTGGTCGTGGCCGGGCTGGCGCGGGCCTTCACAAGGCGCGGGCTGGCCGTGCGCCCGTTCAAACCGCAGAACATGTCGAACAACGCCGCCGTCACCCCGGACGGTGGCGAGATCGGGCGGGCCCAAGCGCTGCAGGCGCGGGCCTGCGGGGTGGCGCCGTCGGTGCATATGAACCCGGTGCTGCTGAAACCCCAGTCGGAGACCGGCGCGCAAATCGTCGTGCAGGGCCGGGTCGAGGGCAATGCGAAGGCGGCCGATTATCATGCGCTGAAACCGGAACTCATGCCCCGCGTGCTGGAGAGCTTCGAACGCTTGGCGGCCGAAGCCGACCTCGTCCTCGTCGAGGGCGCGGGCAGCCCGGCGGAGGTCAATATCCGCGAGGGCGACATCGCCAATATGGGTTTCGCGATGGAGGCGGGCGTGCCCGTCATCCTGGTCGCCGACATCGACCGCGGCGGCGTGCTGGCCAGCCTTGTCGGCACCCATATGCTGATCGAGGCGCAAGAGCGCGCCCTGCTGCGCGGTTATCTGGTCAATAAATTCAGGGGCGACAAGGCGCTGTTTACGCCGGCCGTCGATATCGTGGCCAGGCGCACCGGCATGATCTGCCATGGCGTGATCCCCTGGTTCGCGGGTGCGGGCGCCCTGCCGGCGGAAGACGCGGTGGCGCTGGACAGGCGGCCCGGCCGCGCGGACGGGGCCATCCTGCGCGCCGTGCCGCGACTGTCGCGCATCGCCAATTTCGACGATCTCGACCCGCTGGCCGCCGAGCCGGACGTCGCCATCGACATCGTCGAACCCGGCCGCCCGATCCCCGCCGAGGCCGACCTTGTGCTGCTGCCCGGCTCGAAATCCACCATTCCCGACCTCACGGGCCTGCGTGAGCAGGGCTGGGACATCGATATCAAGGCGCATCTGCGCCAGGGCAGGCCGGTGATCGGCCTCTGCGCCGGCTACCAGATGCTGGGCGCGCGCCTCGAT